>NZ_JBNKFS010000012.1:0-125941 GCF_050289425.1 Sedimenticola sp.
CTGTCGCTTCTTCCCGTTTCGCCAGGTCGAGTGCTATCGAAGAATCAGAAACCCTGCATACTGTTCACACAGTATAGGCAGCCGGTGTGAGCGAAATCTACCATTCGAAGCCGTATCATTAGAGGGTAAGTGCCATTCGGGACAGATCACGTTTTCCAAGTCGGGTTGAATGAAACGAGTTTCTTACACTCACATTTCCACAAGGGTTTGAGGTGATTAAGGTAAGTGTCTATCTGCGGCATCTGGAGGTCGCGGGAACGAAAGCCGAGCGGCCCTGTGCGCGTCTATCATCCAGAATGAGTATTCGATCAATCTGGAGTGAAGAGTTATGAAGGATACACAGCAGTTGATTGCGGAAGCGGAGATGACGCCCTGTGTCGGTGTCTGCAAAATGGACCCGCAGAGCGGTTGGTGTTTCGGATGCGGACGCACTGAGCATGAAATTGATCAGTGGCAAGCCTTTGACGATGCAACCAAAACCAGCTTGGAGGAACGACTCCCTGAGCGAGTCAAAAGTCTGATTGATCGTCGACGCTCGGAACGTGGGGCGCGCCGACCGAGCCGCAGGCCCAGCTCCTGATTGTCAGCTCTATATCATGTTTTCCAAGTCGGGCAGTCATCTCTATTCATCCCCTCACCCCAACCCTGGACCACATGTTCCCGACGTGGCTAACCGACTACATCCCTGTAGTCGTCTCCCTGATGGAGAGGGAGTTTATGGGACAGCCGTGATTTGGGACAGACAAATTCAATAACGCTGATTGATCAAACAGGCTCCAGCGAAACGCCTATTCTCTGTTTTTGTTTCGTGATGATGTGAGTGTTGAATCTCATCCACCCCCGCTGACCGGACGCTACACTCAGTGTTGTGCGGACTGAAGCGGAAAGAGACGCGATCCGGGCTATAATCGAAGCGTGGCGTGACCGGCTGAGCGACATCTCTCGGTTTCGGCCTATCCATTACCTTCCAATGGTTAATTCGGGTGTCAATCTGCACGGGCCGGCCAATGAACACATATATTCTGCTGCTGAGAGGGATCAATGTCGGTGGGCGAAATTCCCTGCCAATGAGGGAGCTGGTTGATCTCCTCGAAGCGCTCGAATGCCGAAATGTAAAAACATACATTCAGAGTGGGAATGTGGTGTTTCAGTCCGGCAAAGGTGCTCCCAGTCTTGCCAAACAAATCAGTGCTGACGTCAAAAAGCGTTGTGGCTTTGAACCTCATACTCTACTGCTTCATTTTCAAGAGTTTGAAGGGGCCATTGCAGCGAACCCATTCCGTGAAGCGGAATCGGATCCCAAGGACCTGCATTTCGGCTTTCTGGCGTCAGTGCCTCCAAATCCGGATTTGAGGAAACTGGACGCCTTGAAAGCCAAAAGCGAGCGGTTTCAATTGATCGACAAGGTGTTCTATCTGTACGCACCAGACGGGGTAGGCCGGTCCAAGCTTGCGGCGAGCAGCGAGCGTTTACTCGGTGTGACGATGACCGATCGTAATTGGCGGACGGTCTGTAAAATCCGGGACATGGCCGAGGCATTAGATCAATGATGCCCAACAGGTTGTTGGAGAGACAGGTTTTTTCGTTACGCGCCACAGACTTCAACCCCGCGGTGATCTTCAACCCCGGCGTTGGGGGCGCCGTCCGCCTGGCTGGATGTCGGTGTGAAATGATCGAAAAAAGGAAGTTATGATGTCCAATGAAACAGGTACGGTTCGGCTGCATCGGGTACTGCGTGCACCAACCGAGCGAGTCTATAAGGCGTTTACGGATAAGGGGGCTTTGGAGTATTGGCTCCCTCCCTTCGGATTTATCGGCACGATCCACGACATTGATGTCAGCGTAGGTGGCGGCTATCGGATGTCTTTCACGAATTTCTCTACCGGAGGCAGTCATTCGTTTACGGTCGAATATATCGAGCTCATACCCAATGAACGGATTCGACACACGGATCGCTTTGATGACGCAAACCTGCCCGGTGAAATGGTCGTTTCCATCGACTTCAAACCCGTTACTTGCGGAACGGATATCAACATTGTTCAGGAAGGCATTCCCTCGGTAATTCCTGTGGAAATGTGCTATCTGGGTTGGCAAGAGTCTCTTGAACAGCTTGCCCGGCTTGTTGAGCCGGAGATCCCCGACAATGGTTGAACGAAACACAAAAACAGGTATCGTCTAGCTGTACGCAGTCAGGTAGGGTGGGCACGCGGTTTGTGCCCACGCGGTTTTGGTGTGGTATGCGTTCCCACGCGGAGCGTGGGAACGAGGACAAACGGAGTGAACCCCAACGATCGGTGATTTTATTTAGTGCCGCACGTTGGGGTTCGCAAGCTCATCCCAACCTACGAATTGCGTCAATAGCCTGGTAAGGTGCGCAATTCTTTCGTGCCCACGCGGATCAAGCCGTAGACAAGAGGCCGAGCAACTGGATGACCGAAGAGAAAAATAATAACCAAGCCCCTGAAGCCCTGATGCTGCTCGGTACCCATTGCGCACACTGCCCGTCGGTGCTGAACAGTCTTACGGAACTGGTGAAGCAGGGCGTGTTGTCGAAGCTGGAAGTGATCAACCTGGAACAGCGCCCTGAGGTGGCGCAACAACTGGGCGTACGCTCGGTGCCTTGGGTGCGTATCGGTCCCTTCGAACTCACCGGAAACCGCAGTTCGGCGGAACTGCGCCAGTGGGCGCAGACGTCTGCCTCGGCGGATGGTATCCGAGGGTATATCGAGGCCATGCTGGCAGAGGGGGAGATGGACCGGGTGCTGGCGATGATTGCCAAAGACAGCCGTATCATGACACGGGTGATCGAGTTGCTTGAGGATGCCGATGCCAAGATCAATGTGCGCCTGGGTATCGGTGTGATCATGGAAGAGTACGAAGGCCAGCCGCTGTTGCAAGACGCTATTCCCCAACTCGGAGAGCTGACCCGACACGCCGATCCACGGGTGCGCGGTGATGCCTGTCACTACCTAGCACTGAGCCATAGCCGCCGCGCGGAGCCATTCATCCGCCCCCTACTGCAGGATGCCAACCCCGATGTGCGTGAAGTAGCCGAAGAGAGCTTGCAATCGCTGGGTGATTGATCGCGCCATCGCAATCAACAGGAGGTGAGTTCACTCGAGTGATGCTCGATTCCGTGAAATCTGTCCCGTAATGGATTAGAAATAGATAATATACTAAGATGTCTTTATTTACCGTGACCCTGTGTCGGGTCAACCAATAAACCACTCCTACCCATCCAGTCATCATCAACGGACAGAGCCATGACAAACGAGAGAAAAGCAGCGGCAACCCCTGTGACAAAAAAGAAGGTTGCCAAAAAGCGGGTATCCAAAAAGACTCCGGAAAGTCGTGACAGCAGTCTGCTGCCCGGCCTGATGCAGGGGTTGCAGTCGGTCTTCGACAAGATACATCGGGACAACAAGGACCGGGATCAGGCCCAGGAAAAGATTATCGAGGAGTTCAGTTCACATTTGAACGACGCCTTTGCGAAGGTGCACGCCGAAGCGCAAGAACGGGAAAAGCTGCTGGCTGACAAGCTGGCCGCCATCGAGAAGGAGCACAGCTTTAAGATACAGCGCATCAAGCTCTTTTCGGTACCCGGCACCCTGATAGCCGCCGCGGCGATGGTCTATCTGTTTTATGTGGTGCATGTCATGGAAACATCCATGACCAGCATGTCGCAGGATATGCATCATATGCGGGACTACATTGCCGGAATGAGTGGGGACACCCACAACCTGGCCGAGGGCGTCGGACAGATAAACCATCAGATGGTCCAGATGAATGGCAGCATGACCGATATCAATCAACAGATGGCTGACATGAACGGCAGCATGGGGAAAATCAACACCCAGGTGACCGGGATGAACGGCAACATGGGACATCTCAACCGAAACGTGGGTGTCATGACGAATGACGTGGGGAGTATGTCTCACACCATCAGCCCGGTCATGGGCGGTATGCGAGACTTTATGCCGTTTTGAACGAAGCTATGGTTGCCGTAGCCACCATGAGCCGGTGGCCAGCCAACAGGTCAGGTTTATCCGAGGATGAACTGCACGCCATACAGGGTCAGCATGCCGGCGGCAATGGCGGCAATGACGTTGTTCCACCAGACACCCACCACCAGCACGACCAAGGCCGCCAACAGACGGGAGGGTTCGGGTTCGCCGCCGGTGGCCTGTGGCCAGATCACCAGCGGGGTGATCAGCGCGGGGAGTACGCCGACCGCCACGTAACGCAGATGCCGTAGCAGCCATTCCGGTAGGGGGCGGCCGCCGATCAAGCCGAGAAAGGAGAAGCGGATCAGGTAGGTGCCAATGCCAAGACCGACAATGACGATCCAGATGGTGCTGTTGTCGGGCATCATGCCTGGCGCCCCTTCAGCCAGAGTTCGGTCTGTGCGCCAACCATCATGGCGGCCACGGCAGCCACCAGCAGCCACAGGTTGTAGGGCATCCAGGCCAACAGCAGCGCCAAACTAACCGATACCAGTGCCGCCGCCAAATGGGGCAGGCTGCGCAACATCGGCGCGACCAGCGAGATGAAACAGATTGGTATGGCGAAATCGAGGGTATAGGATTCCGGGATCGCCTTACCGATCAGCGCCCCCAGCAGGGAGAAGCCGTACCAAAACGGGCAGATACTGGCGGCGCCGCCGAAATAGTAAGCCAGCTTCTCACTGAGCGGCCGCGCGGGCTCGTGTTCGTAATGTCTGATCGACACGGCGAATGTCTGGTCGACCATGAAGTAGGAGGCCAACATGCGGGTTCTGAGCGAGGCTTGGCCGAGGTGGGGTACCAAGGCGGCCGAGTACATCGCCATGCGCAAATTCACTGCCAGGGATACCAGGATCACAATGAAGGTGGGTGTTTGATCATTGAGCAATGCCAGAGCGGTAAATTGCGAGGCCCCGGCAATCACCAGAATGGTCATCGACATGGTCTGGAGCAGATCGAGACCGGTTTCTCCGGCCGCCACGCCAAACAGCAGGCCGAACGGTGCGACCACCAGGATGAAGGGGCTGCAATCGAGGAAACCTCTCCAGAAGGTGCGATGGGTGTTGGACATGGCTGTAGATAATTCCATTATTGATTCAAGGGGCAAGTTTGGTCGCGCCAGATGAGCTATTGCAGGTTGTCCCTCGGCACCTTCCCTGACGAGTTGTCTAGGTGTGGCAAGCCATTTTACGCGCTGCATAGCGGGCCGTCGAGACAATGAACAAGATTGATAACCTTATCTATTGTTAGGTTTTTATCGGTGCGGCCCGTATTTGAACCAGGTTGAATAAGTCAATATGGTTGCCAATGTAACAGATTTTTATCGGAAAGGAATCCGGCCGGTGACGAGAGGGTAGGTGGGGTTGTAGACTAAGTAGCCTAGCCTGGTATTTTCAGATTGGTCATAGAGAGACCTGGCTGATTTTGCTCGGCGCCTATACTGTAGGATTCAAATAAACAATCCAAATTGTTCGGGTGGTGCAGGATGAGATGGCGCGGAAATAGACAAAGCGACAATATTGAAGACAGGCGCGGTATGCGCGCTACCAGAAGCGGTAACTTCGGCGGAGGAGGCGGGGCGCTTCGGCTGCTGCCTGTGGTGATCAAGTTTCTTGGGGTGAAGGGAACCCTGATTGCTGTCGCGCTTTTTATTGGTTATGGACTGTTTAGCGGCACGCTCTCACAGATGCTGGGCGGAGGCGGATTTCAAGAGCAATCGGCAAGGCAAACAGGGGGCAACGTCTCACAGAGCGCGCAAGAGAAAGAGTTGGTTCAGTTTATCTCGGTGGTTCTGGCTGATACGGAAGACACCTGGCATGCCCTGTTCCAGGAAATGGGTAGAGAGTATAAAGAGCCCCGTCTTGTTTTGTATCGTCAATCCATCAACTCGGGTTGCGGGTTTGGCTCGGCCGAGATGGGCCCCTTCTATTGTCCGGCCGATCAAAAGGTATACCTGGATCTCAGCTTCTATGAAGATCTGAGAAATCGTTACCAGGCCCCCGGCGATTTTGCGCAAGCTTATGTGGTCGCGCATGAAATTGGCCACCACGTCCAGACCCTGACCGGCATATCCAGGAAAGTCCAGGAAGCCAAGCAGGGTATGGATAGCACCCAGGCCAATCAACTCTCTGTGCGACAAGAGTTACAGGCTGACTGTTTTGCGGGTATCTGGGCACACCATGCAGATCGGTCCCGGCAAATTCTGGAAGCGGGAGATGTGGAAGAAGGGCTCACAGCCGCCAGCGCGATAGGCGATGACAGGCTGCAAAAACAGTCACGGGGCTACGTCACGCCGGATTCCTTTACACATGGCAGTTCAAGGCAGCGGGTCAAGTGGTTTGGTATTGGATTAAAAGTGGGCACCCTGAAGGCGTGCGACACCTTTTCGTCAAAAAATCTATAAGGCAGGGGTGTACTATCCCATCTTTTCAAAACGCTCGATCAGGGGCAATCCTTCTCCTTGGCAATTCGCTTGCATTTATTGGCAGCAACCCGAGCTTTAGCCGCCGCCGTACGATGTCCGGCGTCACCGCCTCTAAAGCATGCCCTGTTTAGTTGTCGTCTGGCGTTGGCACAATTGGTGTTCCGTGTTTGATTCTCGTTCAGTTCATCACAATCCTGCTGTTTAGTGCACTTGGACTTTTTCCCTTTGCAGTGACGTATCACTTCCCGGCGTAATTTCCCGTAACGGGCTTTCGAGCAGCGTCCAGGGGGTTGCATCCCTGCCCCTGGCGAGCTGGCTACCGATGCCATACTCATCATGAGCAATGGGTTTACCCCTTCGAGGGAAAACAGTGTGGCCAGTTCATAACCGGCAAACGGCCGTTCTTTGACGTGGCGTTCAATACGCAGGTTTCTTCTTGCCGCAGTTTTATTCACACAATTGCAGTTGCGCACAGTACTATTCCCCTGGCTGGTAGTGGTATTGACTGTTCGGCATTAACTGCGTTTTTTCTTGACGGGTATTTTCTTATTGGCAACCTTCTTTTTGACGACTTTCTTTTTCGCCGGTCGTTTTTCACAACAGCACGGCGTGCTGACATAGACATCTTGCGTTTCCGTAGGGTAAGTGCCACCCACCCCTGGATTGATATCGATATCGATGTACCATTTCACCTGGAAATGACGTACCGCTTTTTTACCGCTAGAACCATCTTCACATCGACAATTGCTTATCCGGAGTTTTCGTGCCACGACACGGGCAAACATCGTGAAGTTGACACCTACATTGGTGACTTGAAACGACCCACTGTGCGTGCCGATCATCTGTTCAGAAACGGCTTCGATCACCGTGTCTTCGATGGATTTACAGTCGCCATCGACTTCAAAATCAACTTCAAAACTGGGTGCGGGTAGATTGTCCAGCAGTGTTTTGACATGTTCCCGGACGACGAATGTCTGTTCGCCGAAAAACGGCAGGTCCATGGTTACATTGACTGGAAACTTGCTAGCGATACTTTGTTTTTCCGCATCGCTTAATTCGTTGGTGAGAGTAGTGGTGCCGGTATCGCCAAAATCAACGGTCTCTCTTTTGGTAGCCATATTCGAGTCCTTGAATTAGTCATTGTTGTAATAGACAAGAATATGCATGGAACCAGGAAAAATCTAGGGCATGAGGTATGCCGCGGTTTCAGATTAAAGCGGGCGTAAGCGGATGAACCGGCGATAACGCAACATACCGAATGACTCCGGTCGATTAATCCCCGCCGCCGCCATCACCGCCACAAGCATCAAATCCTCTGTCACTGCCGCCACCATCGCCCCCATAGCCCGAACCCATATCGAACGGCAATGAGGCAAAGCGATAGCCAACAATTATCATTATGGCCGGTATAGTTAACAGCCAAGATAGCTTTGTAGAACCGGCAATGAATAGACAGCCAATACTTATCAGTACCCAACCAATCCAGTTACCGGTATCGGGATGGTAGGGTTGGTACAGTGCGGTCAAACAGAGGCCAAAAATGGCCGTGGCTATACTGCCTGCCACACTAAACCCCAAAGGTTCGTTTATGTGGTGGTAGCCGACAAGGATCAAGAGAACAATGCCGAATAGTCTTAGCACAGTAATCATCGGTGAACTGAATCCTATTGAGTGGTTTGAGCCATTCTAGCTAATTCTGATGGGGGTGGGTTGTCTTACAACAATCCACGGCGAGAAAGATGGGTACATAGAACCCAGGATCGAAATGCGTGGGTCAGTACGACCGCCTTGGGATCCATAACAATTTGACCAATAATTTTGGGGATGATAGTCCAAATCATATCTGCTGTAATCAGCGCTTATCTGATTCCCTTCTATGCGGACCGATAGCGAATCTGAATCGTCAAAAAAGGATTAGATTTCAGTCTGTTGCCTTTTTTTAAATCCGGTTAACTTGCTATGAGCCTATTGCGACAACATCTTATTGATCCCGAAATCTGTATTCGCTGTAATACTTGTGAAGAGACCTGTCCGGTCGATGCCATCACGCATGATGACAACAACTATGTAGTCGATGTGTCGAAATGCGATTATTGCATGGACTGTATTTCACCTTGTCCTACCGGCTCTATCGATAATTGGCGAATGGTGACAGTTGGCTATTCTCTTGAAGCACAACTCTCCTGGACTGAACTGCCCGCAGAGATCGATCACGGGGAGACGGCTTCAACGGAATCATTGCAAGAAGAAGCCAATGAACAAGATGCCAGCGAAATTTTAAAAGTCGCGCACTCTGGAGAGAGTGGAAAGGTACTCCCGCCCGCCTCGGCTGAACGGCCTTATATCAATATATACAATCGCGATAAGCCGATGGTGGCACGTGTGGCGGGAAATTTTCGTCTGACAGATGCCGATAGCGAATCCGATATCCGCCATATAATCCTGGATTTTGGGGATCGCACATTCCCCGTATTGGAGGGACAAAGCATCGGCATCATCCCTCCCGGCATGGATGAGAAAGATCGACCAAATTTGGTTCGGCTGTATTCTGTGGCCAGCCCGCGCGATGGTGAGCGGCCTGGGGCTAACAACCTTTCTCTGACTGTTAAACGGGTTGTTTTTGAGAAAGATGGCAAAACGGTTAAAGGTGTAGGTTCCAACTACGTTTGCGACTTAAAGAAAGGTGACGAAGTGCTTGTCACCGGGCCATTTGGCGCCACTTTCCTGATGCCCAATTCCCCCAAGGCAAATCTTGTTATGATTTGTACCGGCACTGGTTCTGCGCCATTCCGTGCCATGACGGAGTATCGCCGACGCCATATGCCGTCCGCAGAAGGTAAGTTGCTGCTCTATTTCGGTGCCAGAACGCCAGGTGAGCTGCCTTATTTCGGTCCGCTTAATAAACTCAGTGATCAGTTTATCGATAAGCAATTGGTTTTTTCCCGGCTACCTGATGTACCCAAAGAGTATGTGCAGGATCGCATGGTTAGCCAATCTGAAAAGCTCGCTGCGTTAATCAATTCGCCAGACACCTACATCTATATCTGCGGTTTAAAAGAGATGGAGAAAGGTGTCGAGGAGGCGTTTGAAGCCATCTGTCTTGATCACAACCTCAGCTGGCCAGAGACAAAATTGGCAATGAAACAGAGCGGCCGTTATCACGTGGAAACCTATTAATTAATGGCCACGTCTCCGTTCGATTAACGGAGAGGAGTCGGGCGGGTATTCATTTATTTCCAAGTATTGTCGGGCGTTTGGGTGATCAGAGCCGGCCGTTAGCATGTATAGCCGTTTTGTCGTGGTATAGGGGGATCAAAGATTCGATTGGTGTCGAAGAATTTTACAGAAGCATTGATTGAATCTTATGTGCTGATATTAAGTAATTGAATTTAAGCAATATTATTTTTCGGCCCGGATCTTGCCTTAACTCAGGGACAATCATGTAAATAGGCACTGAATGTAAACCCGGGTAATGTCAGGAAGAGTGGTTCTAGATAGGTCGTCCTGAGCGAATGCTTGAGTTACATGGAAGTTTTATCAATAGGGGATTTAAAATTATGTATATCCGCACTCTCTTTTTTGCCGCTTGTGGGCTTTTGCTTTCCATCGGTCAGGCGCAAGCCACCCTGATCAATTTTAACGCCACGGGGGTTGCCGGTGTATCCGGTTACGTGCAGTTTGATGACACATCCTTTGATGGCTCATCATTCCAGTTTTTATCCAATACCGCCGTCACCGATTTGATGTTAACCGTATTTGGTGAGGTCTATACCCTGGCTGATGTGGTAACGAGTGCTGACACCATAATGGATTCATCCGGCGCTATACCGGTTATCGTGAACGGAGCTGGGAACTTGGCGGACAATGGGACCCAAGCTATCGCGTTCTTTCCGGATGGCTACAGTGGTACGGCAGCCGATGGTGATGCTTCTCTATCGATTGGGGCGTCCGGCAGTCTTGCCGACGCGCAGTTCTTCGCTGTGCAGTGGGTAGTGGGTGCGGCTGATGTCCCAGAGCCTGCAACCTTGGCACTGTTTGGTTTGGGCCTTGCTGGGTTTGGATTTGCGCGGAAAAAAAAGCGCTTAATAGTTTAAACGTCCATCTTAAAAATCCCCGCTGTTTAGCGGGGATTTTTTTGTCTTCAAGAGCCCCGTTGGTGTTTGCAGGCTCCCGATACGACATCCTGATAGATGTCGTATCGGGAGAGCTAAAGCTTGCTTGGCATAGGATGGGCCATGCCTGCCGCTATTTCCTTAGCGGGATCAATCGCGCTACTTGCTTTTTAACGGTGTTACGAACGCTATTTGCACATCGTTGAACCTGGTGGTTAGCCCGGTTACTTTATGCTGTCCCCGCTGCAGATCTCTTCCGATATCCGCATTACCGCCGTCAAGTCACCCGCTCAGCGACCTTATCAATACACCCAGAAAGCGGCCCGCTTCACCGCCGGTGACCGCCCGGTGGTCGAAGGTGAGCGACAGCGGCAGCAGTTTATGCACGGCCGGCTCTCCGTTGACCGGGACAACGGCATCGTAGCGGTGTCCTGCGCCGAGGATAGCCACGGTGGGCGGCACGACGACGGGATTGGCATGCCGGCCGGCAATGGTGCCGAAGTTGGATAGCGTGAAGGTATTGCCGCGGAGCTTGTCCGGCGCGATGCTGCGATCCCTGACGGCTTGTTTGATGCGGTTTAGCTCCTCTCTCAACTGTCCGGTGCTGTACTGCCCCACATCGGAGATCACCGGGACAAACAGGCCATCCGAGGTATCGGCGGCGATGCCCAGGTGCACCTTCTTCAACAGGCGTCGACCAATGGCGTGGGCGTCATACCAGGCGTTGAGTGAGGGCTCCGCCGCGCAGGCGGCCAGGATCGCCTGGATCAGGCGCACGGTGATGTCTTCTTTCTCTTTCCAATGCTGGATATCCACCACGTCAAACAGTGTCACTGGAACCACTTCGGCATGGGCCTGTGCCATGCTACGGGCCATGGTGCGGCGAACACCCCGTAGCAGCTCCATCGGACCCACTTCGGCCAGGATCTTGGCCACCCGTTGTACGTCGCCGGCGGTGATGGTCTCCTTGGGGCCGGTAGGCGTGACGATGGAGAGGTCTACATCCAGCTGTTTGGCTAGTGCACGCACCGCAGGGGTGGCCTTGATACCGCCTCCACTACGACTGGATATTTCGCTGGCCCGCTCTCGAATGACTTCCGAACCGGTCTTCACTTCACCGACGACCGTGCCACTGTCTTCCCGCTCGGGTTTGTCCGGCGCTGCTACTGTTTCCCCTTCGACGCGGTACTCCACCAGCGGATCGCCCACCTGTACGATGTCGCCCTCTTCGCCGTAACATTTAGCGATTACACCGGACTCGGGAGAGGGTATCTCCACAATCGCCTTAGCGGTCTCTACCGAGAGCAGCTGTTGTCCCTGTTCCACGGTGTCACCCGGTTTCACCTGCCAGGAGACGATCTCCGCCTCCTGTAGTCCTTCACCGAGGTCGGGTAGATTGAATAGTTTCATGCGGCACCTCCTTGTGCCGCACCCTGACGGGCGGCCTTTGGCCGTGAAAATTGTCTCTCCTGCCAATTTTTCATGCAAACTCCATGGTCTGTTTGACGGCCGCAACGATGCGTGCGGTGCTGGGCATGTAGTGTCCTTCCAGGCGGAACATGGGCATCACCGTGTCGTAGCCGGATACCCGGCGTATTGGTGCGAACAGGGACATCAACCCCTCCTCAGCCAGTCGGGCGGCAATCTCGGCGCCCACGCTACAGGTTTGGGCGGCCTCCTGCACAATCACGCAACGGCCAGTGCGGCCCACAGATTCCAGGATGGTCTCCATGTCTATCGGTTTAATGGTGGCCAGATCAATCACTTCGGCATCGATCCCGCCTGTTGCCAATTGTTCAGCCGCCTGCTGGGTTTCATGAAGCATGGCGCCCCAACTGACCAGGGTGATGTCGCTGCCCGGGCGCAGGATAAAACAGGTATCCAGCGGCAGGGCTTCGCCGTTATCGTCCACCGCCTGTTTCATCAATCGATAGACCCGTTTCGGTTCCAGGAATACCACCGGATCGGGATCGCGAATGGCTGCCAGCAGCAGACCGTAGGCGCGGGTGGGAGAGGAGGGGATGACAACGCGGATACCGGGGATATGGGCGAACATCGCTTCGGTACTTTCGGAGTGGTGCTCCGGGGCGTGGATGCCGCCGCCGTAGGGCGCACGCAGCACCATCGGGCAGGTAAGCCGGCCGCGCGTGCGGTTGCGCAGGCGTGAGGCGTGGCTGATCATTTGGTCGATGGCCGGGTAGATGAATCCCATGAACTGGATCTCCGCCACCGGGTGCAACCCCTGAGCGGCCATCCCCACCGCCACGCCGGCGATCATGTTTTCCGCCAACGGAGTATCCAGTACCCGTTCGCTGCCGTATTTCTCCAGCAGCCCGACGGTGGCGCGGAACACGCCGCCGTTGATACCGATATCTTCACCTAGCACCACCATATCCGGATCCCGTTCCATCTCATGCATCAGGGCCAGATTGACCGCCTCAACCAAGGTAATCTCACTCATCATCAGACTCCTCGCCCAGTAGCGCCTGGCGCTGGCTGTGCAATTCACCGGGCAGTTCGGCATAGAGTGAATCGAAGATACTTTGGGGTTTCGGCGGCTCACTGTCGAGATAGTGCCTGACCTCCTGTTCGATCTCCGCCTTGCACTGTTGAATCAGCTCGGCCTCCTGTTCATCCGACCAGATCTGGCGCGACGCCATAAACCGCTTCAAGCGCGGTACCGGGTCCTGTTTGCGGTGCGCTTCCAGCTCTTCATTACTGCGGTAGCGGGTGGCGTCATCAGCCGTGGTGTGGTGGCAGAGGCGATAGCTGATCGCTTCGATCAGGGTCGGACCACCACCACGGCGGGCTGTTTCGATGGCTTCGGCTACATAGTGCCGAACCGCGATGGGATCGTTGCCGTCGATCTGGATGCCGGGGATGCCCGCTGCGATCGCCTTCTGGGCCAGGGTTTCCGATTTGGATTGCAGGCTGCGTGGCACCGAGATGGCCCACTGGTTGTTGTTGACGACGAACACCAGGGGAAGATTCCATACGCCGGCCAGATTGATCGCTTCGTAAAAATCCCCCTTGGAGGTGCCGCCGTCACCCAGCAGGCAGACCACCACTCTCGCCTGCTTGCGGTACTTGATGGCAAAGGCGATACCGGCCGCCTGGGTAGTATGGGTGGAGATGGGCACACAGATGGGGAAGTCGTCACCCAGGTCAGGGTTGGACATGCCACGTTCATCGCCGCCCCAGTAGAGCAGCAGGTCGCGTACCCGGAATTTCCGGAATAGCAGGGCACCGTTCTCACGGAAACTGGGGACGATGACATCTTCAGGCCGCATGGCGTGACCGACACCGGCTCCTATCGCTTCCTGCCCCAGCGAGGAGGCGAAGGTGCCGATCTGACCGGTACGCTGCATGGCGATGGCGCGTTCATCGTAGAGCCGGGTGAATACCATGTTCTTGTATAGCGCGTGGAGGGTTTTGGCGTCGTCCGCCAACGGGGGCAGTTCACCTTCCGGTTCGCCGTCGGGACGCAGGAACCGGTGATAGGGAATATGGAATGTCGTTGCCTGATTCAAAGCTGACCTCCTGTGCTACAAGCACCCAAGCTGTGCTCAAATGAAGATCTGTGTGATCCAGCGGATTGTTCTGTTATCGCAACAGATCGCTTTGCTATCTCTCCTTCAGGCTCTGGCGATGTTAAAAAAGCGTCCCCGATCTTTCTGATTGTTAATGAGGATGCTCGTTGGTTCAGATGCCTACAGACTCTCTACCGCCTTTGAGTTTGTTATCAGAGAGTTTAGTACATCCTTCATCGGATGGCGGGCTTGTAAATCGAACTAGGTATCAGTGGCCAATAACCGCTAGAATAGCCCGCTTCATCCATTTAGCCTGAACTATCGACCCGGTTGTCTCCATTTCCATGCTGCCCCCCGAATCCCTGACGGTCTCCCTCTCCACCTTCACGCTGATCGCGTTGGCGGAAATCGGCGACAAGAGCCAGCTTGTTTGTATGACGCTGGCTGCGCGTCATCGCCATTGGCCGATTATTTTAGGCGCTTCACTGGCCTTTCTGATCCTCAACCTGCTGGCGGTCTTGTTCGGCGCCGGCATTGCGGCCTGGGTGCCGGAGCGGGTTATGGCCGGTGTGGTGGCGTTTCTGTTTGGTGGCTTTGGCTTGCACTCTCTTCTCACCTCAGAACAGGACGATGACGAAACCGTGGATGAAAAATCGGGGCATGGTATTTTTTTAACCACCCTGATGCTGATTTTGGTGGCTGAATTTGGCGATAAAACTCAGATTGCAGTAGCGGGGCTGGCCGGTAGTATGGCACCGTTGCCTGTCTGGATCGGTGCCACGACGGCCCTGGTATTGGTTTCCGCATTGGGGGTCTGGGCGGGTCGCACGTTGTTGCAGCGCCTGCCGCTGCATTGGCTGCATCGCATCAGTGGCGTGGTCTTTATCCTGTTTGGATTGTTGGCCGCTTGGCGCGCCGTCAGCTTGAGTTTGTGAACGCCAGATATTTTAGTCCGAATGCACGATTCCGGCGGAGAGGTAAAGTTATCCGCAGACTTTTACGGAATCGATTGCCGTTCAGTGATCAGTCAGGTCCGGGGACTCGATAATGGTTACCATACCTCGTGCGGTGGTGTTACCGGGGTTATGGTAGCTGTGGTTGATATTGCCCCGGAAATGGGCGCTATCTCCTTTCTCCAGTGAGATCTGCTCACCGGCCACTTCCAGAGTCACTGCCCCTTCCAAAATATAGAGATACTCTTCGCTGCCAGGCGGGTGTGGCTTGCCGAGATAGGTTGCATCGGCATCCAGGGAAAATGTCTGCTGGCTGTAAGCGGGATTGCCCAGGGGCGATACCGTGGTTGCCCGGTAGTGACCGTCACCCGATTCGACCCGTCCCATATTTGTGTAGCGGATCACCTCCACCCGGTCGTGTTCTTTCTCCAGCAGATCATCAATGGTGCAGTTGAGCGCCACGGCGATTTTGTAGACAGCGGCCAGGCTCGGATTGGATTCATCCTTTTCGATAGTGGCCAGGGTGGCGCGGGGAATATTGGCGCTGTCAGCCAACTGCTGCTGGGTGATTTTACGCCGGGCGCGTATCTCACGGATTCGGTTGCCGACCAGGTTGGTGATCATAGCATCTACCTCTTTGCTCCTGGGTGACAGGGTGAAAACAATAATGTTGTTATTTTGTTTTTTTTATTGACAGAAGGCAAGTCGATTGACAGAATAACAACACAAATGTTGTTGTATCAGATATCAATCATTGGTAAACCTTGCCAGGCAGTTGAAGTTAAAGAGGAAGTAGATATGCCAGTCGTCAATCGTTATATCGATATCGACCAGATCGAAAAAGAGGCCAAGAAGGACTTTATCGATCGCCACTCACCCTTTATTCACTTTGCCGACAGTGCCGCTAAGGGAGAGTTGTTCAGCGTCACCGTCAGGATGGGCAATGAGTATGCCCACCCGGATGATCACGATCACTACATCCGCTCGGTACAGCTCTATAACGGCCAGACTTTGCTGGCAGAGGCCAGTTTTCCCCCCGGCACCCTGGGCGGTGAGGGTGCAAAGGGCCACGCGGAGGTCACCTTTAATGTAGTGCCTAACGGCAGCAAGCTGAAGCTGAGTGCCATGGCGTATTGCACCAAACATGGATTGTGGGAGAGCAATCCGGTAGAAGTGGCTGTCGCCTAACCCGGTCTGTCATATTTGGGTCTCCGGCAGGCCGGGGGCTTGTAGTCTGTTCAATGCTAATCGAAATTTGGAGAAAATAAGATGAGTGTACTTGTTGCCAAACCCGCCCCCGATTTTACCGCCCAGGCGGTGATGCCGGATAACTCTTTTGCCGACCTGACCCTGTCCAGCTACCAGGGAAAATATGTGGTACTGTTCTTCTACCCGCTGGACTTTACCTTTGTCTGTCCTTCCGAGCTGATCGCCTTCGATCATCGCCTGGAAGAGTTCAAAAAACGCAATGTGGAGGTGATAGGTGTTTCCATCGACTCCCATTTCTCCCATCTGGCCTGGAAAAATACCGCCATCAACAACGGAGGTATCGGCAACGTCCAGTATCCGCTGGTGGCGGATATCTCCAAGGAGATCACCAACGCTTACGACCTGAATACCGGCCCCGGTATCGCCTTGCGCGGCTCTTTCCTGATCGACCGTGACGGCGTGGTGCAGCATCAGGTGGTGAATAACCTGCCGCTAGGGCGTAATATCGATGAAATGTTGCGCATGGTGGATGCACTGCAGTTTACCGAAGAGCATGGTGAAGTTTGCCCGGCAGGCTGGAAGCAGGGTGAAGCGGGTATGAAGGGCTCTACCGAAGGTGTGGCCGAATACTTGGCCGAGCACGCCGAAACCCTGTAAATCTAATGGTGTTTATACTCGGGCCTCTCTACGGAGAGGCCCAAAACGGTTGGCCGACACGGAGTGTCCGGTCATCCGGTGTTATTGTATCTCCATGCATCGGGCCCATGAGCGACTTCAACCTCTGAAGTTGCGTTATAGATAAAAGGAAGTGGATGCTTCATCCCCTTGTCCTCCAGCGTCTGCCTAACCTCCTCATCACTCCCCGGGGCACAAGCCTATGAACTTTCCGGATCTGTTGGAAGGGCGCCTGATCAAACGATACAAGCGTTTTTTGGCCGATGTGCAGCTAGCGGATGGCCAAGTGGTAACTGCCCACTGCCCCAATACCGGTTCGATGAAAAACTGTGCCACCCCCGGTAGTCGCGTCTGGTTGCTGGAAGTCAATTCTCCAAAACGTAAATTGCCCTATCGTTGGGAGCTGGTTGAGGTCGAAGGGCGTTACCTGGCCTGTATCAATACCGGCCGGGCCAATGCCCTGGTGAAGGAGGGTATTGCCGAAGGCCGGATTGAAGCCCTGAGCGGATACGGAATAATTCAGAGCGAGCGGCCTTATGGCATTGAAGGGAGCCGAATTGATCTACTATTAACGGAACCCAGTCTGCCTGACTGCTATATTGAGGTGAAAAATGTCACCTTACTGGGGAAAAAAGGACTCGGCACCTTTCCCGATGCGGTAACCGACAGGGGAAGAAAGCATCTGCGGGAACTGATGGGGGTGGTGCGGGACGGTCATAGAGGTGTGCTGCTGTTTAATGTTGCTCATACAGGAATCCAACGTGTTGAACCGGCCTGGGATATAGATCCGGATTACGCGAACACTCTGGTGGAGGCGGTAGAAGCGGGCGTCGAAGTGATGGCGTATGCGGTGGATCTCTCAATCAAACAAATGCGTGTGGGGACTAGGCTGCCTTTCCATTTTGGAAAACCGTTTTAATGAATTCAATACGTAAATATATCAGCCATCACTAATATGATTTTTCATTGATGTAGGTCATTTCCCGCATATGGTCTATAAATATCTTTTTAAACAGTAACTTAGCCTTGATGAAATGCTGATAAACCGCAGATTGGAGCTTGACAAATATCACAACTAAGTGTCTTATAGCCCCAATTTTTACGAATAACCTGACTTATTGTCAGGTTTAAATTTCAGTATCTGGTAATTTTTTTTTAACTTGGTAAATAAGGGGGGTTCATGGACGCCGTAGCTGAACAGAAGTACGACCTGGGTGTTGTACGCTGGTTCACCGTCATGGCTGCAGTCTACTTGTTGGTAGGCGCTCTCGTCGGGGTATATATTGCCTCGGAGTTGGCTTGGCCGGTGCTTAATTTCGATCTGCCGTATATCACCTTCGGACGTCTGCGTCCGTTACATACCAACGCCGTCATTTTTGCGTTTGGCGGCTGCGTTCTGATGGCAACAGCCTTCTATTCGGTACAACGCACCTGCGCTGTCCGACTCTGGAGCGACAAGTTGGCCTGGTTCACCTTTATAGGATGGAACCTGATTATCGTTTCAGCGGTAATCACTTTGCCGCTGGGCATTACTCAGGGTAAGGAGTATGCCGAGCTGGAGTGGCCGATCGATATAGCCATCGCGGTAGTCTGGCTCTCTTTTGCCATCAATTTCATCATGACGATTGCCAATCGCAAGAGTTCTCATATCTATGTGTCGAACTGGTTCTTCCTTGGCATGATGGTGATGATTACCTACCTGCATGTGGTAAACAGCCTGGCTATCCCAGTGGGCATGTTTAAATCCTACTCGATCTTCTCGGGTGTGCAGGATGCCATGATCCAGTGGTGGTGGGGACATAACGCGGTTGGTTTCTACCTGACGGCAGGCTTCCTCGGCATTATGTACTACTTCGTTCCCAAACAGGCGGGCCGTCCCGTTTACTCTTACCGTCTATCGGTGATTCACTTCTGGGCGCTGATGTTCGGTTATGTGTGGCTGGGTGCGCATCACCTGCAGTACACCGCTCTGCCGGACTGGACCGGTTCACTGGGTGCGGCCATCTCGCTGGCCATGATCATCCCCTCCTGGGGTGGCGCGGTGAACGGCATGATGACCCTCTCGGGCGCCTGGGACAAACTGCGTACCGACTATGTCCTGCGCTTCCTGATCATGTCACTGGCCTTCTACGCCATGTCCACCTTTGAAGGTCCGGTCATGTCGATCAAGACCGTCAACGCACTGTCGCACTATACGGACTGGACGGTTGGCCACGTGCATTCAGGTGCACTGGGTTGGGTTGCCATGGTCGGTATCGGTGCCATCTACCATCTGATGACCAATGTCTTCCATGTGCAGATGTGGTCGACAAAATTGATCAATGCCCACTTCTGGACTGCTACCATCGGTACGGTGATCTACATCGTTGCCATGTGGGTATCGGGCATCATGCAGGGCCTGATGTGGCGTGCCTATGACGAGTACGGCACCTTGGCATACACCTTCGCAGAGTCTGTCGAAGCCATGCATCCCTACTATGCGATGCGTGCCGTCGGCGGCATAGTCTTCCTGGCAGGTGCCGCGCTCATGGTGTTCAACATCATCATGACCGTACTTCAGGCCAACGCTCAGGGCAGTGTGCAGCAGGCACGCTCCGCAACCGCTGCAGCGTCTGCATAAGGGGAGTTTAGAAAAATGGCAATGCAAGAAAAAATGGAAAGAAACGTCTGGGGCATGCTGATTGTTCTCGCCCTGGCGCTCAGTGTCGGTGGTATTGTTGAGATCGTGCCGCTGTTCTATCTGGACAGCACTATGGAGCACAACAAGAACCCCGAGATCGTGTGGCAACGTCAGGCTGGACAGACCCTGGCTGACCATAAACCGGGAGAAGGCATGCGTCCCTACAGCGCGCTGGAGCTGGCTGGGCGTGCTGTCTACATCCGCGAGGGTTGCTACACCTGTCACTCTCAGATGATCCGTCCCTTCCGTGACGAGAAGGAGCGCTATGGCCACTACTCGCTGGCTTCCGAGTCGATGTACGACCACCCCTTCCAGTGGGGCTCCAAGCGTACCGGGCCGGATGTCGCCAGACTGGGTGGCAAGTACTCCGACGATTGGCATCGCAAGCATCTGCGTGCACCGCGTTCCGTGGTACCTGAGTCGGTAATGCCCAACTATCCCTGGCTGCAGCACGCGGTACTGAATGGTGAGACCATGCAGTCCCACATGCGCGGTATGCAGCTAATCGGTGTCCCGTATTCCGATGCGGATATCGCGGCAGCTCCAGAGCAGTTGAAGGATAAAACCGAAGAGGATGCGGTTGTCGCCTTCCTCCAGGTGCTTGGAACCATGGTCAAGCTGGACGAAAGCAAGGTCTATCGTGAGTAGCCTAAAAGACTATTTTGCAACAGATTTCCAGGCGATGACCACCAATGACTGGGTGGGCACCATCCTGACAGTGGTCATCTTCCTGCTGATGCTTGGTCTTTATGTTTATGTCTTGCGTCCAAAGAAACGGGATCACTTCGAGAAACAGAAGCATATCCCGATGGATGACGAACAGATAAATAGCGGAGATAAAAATGGCGGATAACAATCCATTTCCGGGTGAAAACAATACCGGACATATTTGGGACGATAATCTGCGGGAGTTGGATAACCCGCCTCCACGCTGGTGGATGATCGCCTTCTGGGCCTCCATACTCTGGGTGGTCGGTTACACGGTCCTCTATCCCATGTTTCCCGGCCTGACCGGCTATACAAAGGGCATCATGGGCTGGACCCAGATTGGTGAATACAAAGAGGGACTGAACGAAGTCGAGATGGTGCGGGCCGAGTTCGAGACCCAGCTGCAAGGCATGTCGGCCAAGGAGATCCTGGCCAATGAGGGGCTCTCCAGTTATACCATCGCTTCGGCCAAAGTGCTGTTCGGTGATAACTGCGCAGCTTGCCACGGCTCCAATGGCCAGGGCGGTCCCGGGTTCCCGGTGATTGCCGATGATGACTGGCTGTATGGTGGCGCAATCGAGACCATCGAGCAGACCATTACCAACGGTCGTATGGGTGCTATGCCGGCACATGCCAAACTGCTCAGTGATGCGGAAGCGGACAAGCTGGCAGCCGCGGTAGTGGCCGGCAATCCGGCTGCGGAACCGCTGTTCATGGAGAAGGCGTGCTTCGCCTGTCATGGTCCAGACGGCAAGGGTATGCAGGCGCTGGGATCGGCCAATCTGACCGATGCTATCTGGCGATTCAAGGAAGCGGATCAGTTGGCCAGTGTTAAATACACCATCATGCATGGTGTGAATGACGCGTCCGATTCCATGAGCCGTGAGGCGGTGATGCCCAAGTTTGGCGATCGTCTGTCAAAGGATGAGATCAAGAAGCTGGCAGTATACGTCTATAAATTGGGAGGCGGCCAGTAAGTATTTTGAAGCAGTAGTCCCACTGTGTGGAGACCGGGTCTCCATGCGGTGGGAATATCCAAGATTTTATATCTGGGAGGTATATGATGAATTTTGATGCCGTAGTGGTTGGATCAGCGATTACTGTTGTTCTTTGCGTGATAATCGTGGGCTTTATCGGATTCAAGGTTAAAGGTCTCATCAATAAGGACGCCGATACCCACAGGAAGTAACCCTCAGTTTAATAGGTATATAAAAAAGGGGGGTGAACCCCCTTTTTTAATGGTGATATAATACAACCCTTATATTGATAAATCGCATTTTTTTCGCCCCGCCTTTTCAGTAGACTGTTGCCCGGTTAAGTTGCGATTGGCATGCCACATATTGATCCAGATATGTATGGTAATCCCCCCCATGGTTTAAGAGGAGTTTTTCGTTGAACGACCATCCACAATCAAAGCATGATGCTGTAGTCGATGAATTGTATGCGGAGGCGATTCACTGGAAAATCAATACGGGTGAAGAGAAGATCCATGCCAAGCGGATTCCCGGAAAATGGCGAATCTGGAAATGGTTGGCCAGTCTTGTTTGGATACCGTTTTTTATTGTGCCTTATCTGCGTTGGGGTGATCGCCAGGCGATTTTGTTTGATATTCCTAACCGCCAGTTCCATCTCCTGGGTGTCACGATTTTGCCCCAGGATTTTTGGATGCTCTCGCTCCTCCTCCTCTTCTTTGCTATTTTGCTAGCGGTGGTGACGGCGCTAGCCGGCCGTGTCTGGTGCGGTTTCTTCTGCTTCCAGACAGTGTGGACCGATATCTTTACCTGGTTGGAGGAGAAGCTGGAAGGGCCGCCGCAGAAGCGTAAGAAACTGGATCAGGGGCCGCTCACCTTTACCAAGATCCGGGCCAAGGCGGTTAAACACAGCCTGTGGCTGGTGATTTCTGCGTTGACCGGCATTTCCTTCGTGGCTTGGTTTATGGATGTCTATCAGCTCTGGACCAACCTGTTCACCTTCAATATCGGCGTCACAGCACTGGTCACTATCCTGTTGTTTATTGGCGGTACTTATGTGCTGGCCGGTTATCTACGGGAACAGACCTGTTTCTGGCTCTGTCCCTATGCCCGAATTCAGGGCGTCATGGTGGACAATACCACGGCGGTCCCGACTTATGATTTCCATCGCGGCGAGCCGCGAGGGCGGGTTAAAAAAGGCGCCAGTGAGTCTGAGCGTACCACCGGTGATTGCGTTGACTGTAATCAGTGTGTAGCTGTCTGTCCCACCGGTGTGGATATTCGTCACGGCCAGCAGGAGGGGTGTATCACCTGTGCACTCTGCATTGACGCTTGTGATGCGGTGATGGAGAAACTGGACCGTCCCAAGGGGCTGATCCGCTACGAGTCCCTGGATGTGCTCAACGGTAAAGAGGAGCGGCCACTCTATAAACGCCCCCGGGTTTGGGTGTACAGCCTGGTATTGTTGCTGTCACTGACCGGTATCGGCTACGGCATGGCGACACTGGACGCGATTGAGATTAAAGTGATCCATTCGCGGCAGCCGCTCTACGTGCTGCAGAGTGACGGCTCTATTCAAAATAAATACACCATAAAGGTTCTCAATAAATTGACGGAAGATCTGCAGGTGACGATCACTGCGCCGGATATCGAGGGCGTGGTGTTAGTAGGGGCGGATAAACCGGTGAATGCGCGTAAGGGCATGGTGACGCCTCACACGGTGTTTGTGCGTATCCCTCGCGACAAACTGACGGCCGAATCACAACCGTTTGTCTTTTATGCCGAGACCACCGATAGCACCGGTAAGCATTTAATCAGTAAACGGGAGAGTGTGTTCATCGGTCCGAAATAGTCGGTCATGGCACGCGCCCTTGGTGAAATTGGGAAATAGCAAACAGTAGTCCGGCGGATAATGTTCCCGGGCGATGCTGAATGAGGTTCAAGTGATTGCAATGATCGATAAACAATCTCCCTGGCGGAATCCCTGGATACAAGGCTGGATAGGCTTATTGGTTGTGTTTCTTATCGCCAATATGGTGATGGTTTACCTGGCGGTCAGCCATAATCCGGGTTTGGTGGTGGATGACTACTATGAGCGGGGACAGGAGTATGAAAAGAACATGCTCAAACGGCAGGCGCGTAACCCGGGCTGGCAGATGAAGGTGATAGCACCGGAAAGCGTGGATGTAGCCAAACCGACTCGATTTGGCGTGCGGATCATCGGCAAGGATGGCTATCCTGTCGCACCCGACTCGGTCACTTTCTACGCTTACCGTCCTGCGAACTCAAAGCTGGATTTCTCCGTGCCCATGCAAGCGACCGATTCAGGTGTCTATGAAGCGGATATCAACTTCCCCCTCTTAGGTGTGTGGGATATCCTGATCAGCGCAAAAGATGGGGAAGACGAATACAATCTACCTTACAGGATTAGCGCTGGCGTCCATTAAATACAGGTGACGAGTCTGGTCGGACGCGACTGTTCGTCTGGGCCGTCGTGTCGCCAATCCCTCTCATGCCGGACAACTACTGTCCGGCACTTTGCGTTTGTGATCAGAACAACTGCCCGACGTCCGGCACCCTCAGGCCTGATGATGAGGGGGTTATAAGACCGGAGGGGAGAGTCCTTAAGTGAGTTCCAACAGCCAGAAACCCTGTTTCCACTGCACGCTCCCGGTGTCAGTGGACAATGAAGTGGTGGCGCCAATCAAGGGTAAGCCACAGAGCTTCTGCTGTATCGGCTGTAAGTCGGTATGTGAGGCAATCCACGCCGCCGGCCTGGAAGGTTTCTACCAGCGCATGTATGACGGCACGGCACTGGCGCCTCCTCCCGACCTGCCCAAGGAGCTGACACTCTATGACCTGGACGAAGTGCAGGAAGAGTTTGTCGACAGTCTGGGCGAAACCCGCGATATCCATCTGCTGGTGGAAGGGATCCACTGTGCTGCCTGTGTCTGGTTGATCGAACACTCGCTGCTGAATCTCGCTGGTGTTATGCAGGCACGGGTTAACCTGTCGGGTAGGCGGCTGCATGTGGAGTGGGACAACAGCCGTCTGAAGCTCTCCAGTATCATCCGGCGCTTGGGTCAGATCGGCTATGCCGCCGTGCCCTATGATCCCGATGCGGCGGAAGATCGACTACGGCGCGAAAACCGGCACCTTCTGTATCGCATGGGTTTCGCCGGTTTCACCATGATGAACCTATTGTGGATCTCCATTGCCCTGTATAGCGGTGCTGACAAAGGCGAATTCCGTAGCCTGTTTCAATGGGTTGGGTTTGCCCTGGCAACGCCGACGCTGATCTATTCCGGCTATCCATTTTTCAAAGGGGCCTGGTCCGGAATCCGCCACCTCCATTTAGGTATGGATGTGCCGATAGCGGTGGGAGCGAGCATCACCTACTGCTATTCGATCTATGTCATGTTGAGCGGTTCGACCAGCGCCGAGGTCTATTACGATACGGTCGTCAATTTTATTTTTGTAATCTTGGTCGGCCGTTATCTGGAAGCGATTTCCAAACGCCAGGCGGTGGCATCGACCCAGCGATTGTTGGATCTGCAGCCGCGGGTGGCGACGGTGCTTGGTGCGGAGGGCGAGAAAGTGGTCCCCATCCGTTCGGTAAAAGTCGGTGATCGGGTGTTGGTCAAGCCCGGCGAACGTGTGCCGGTGGATGGGGTTGTGCTGGAAGGAAGTAGTGCGGTGGATGAGGCGATGTTGACCGGCGAGTCGCTGCCGGTTCCCAAACTGCCGAAGATGTCGGTTTCTACCGGCACGATCAATGGGCACGGGGTATTGCAGATTGAGGTGACCGGGCTGCTGAGGGACAGCGCGCTCGGGCGGATTATCCGGTTGGTGGAAGAGGCACAGGCGAGCAAGGCGCCGATTCAGTGTGTGGCGGATCGCATCGTCCCCTGGTTTGTCGCCGTTACCATCGGTCTGGCAACGGCCACTTTCTTCTGGTGGCTGCACACCGATTTCGAGGTGGCGTTAATGGCCGCGACAGCGGTGCTGATCATCACTTGTCCCTGTGCCTTTGGATTAGCAACACCCATGTCTATCGCTGTCGCCACCGGATTGGGGGCACGCCACGGGATTTTGATCCGGAACGGTGATGTGCTCGAACGCTTCTCCTCTATTGATCATTTTGTCTTTGATAAAACCGGTACCCTGACCGAAGGGGCGATGCAGGTCACTGAGGTTCAGGTGGGTGATTGGCATTGGGTACCCGGTGAGGCGGTCAATGACGAAGTGCGTCAATTACTGGGACAACTATTGGCGGTGGAGCAGTTCTCAGAACATCCGGTGGCCGATGCCCTGGTAACCTGCGCCGAGTCGATGGGTTGGCGGCGACAACAGTTGCCGGCTAAGGATTTTGTTTATCGCCCCGGGTTTGGCGTTTCCGCCCAAGTGGAGGGTGAGACGGTTATTATCGGCAATGCGGCTTGGCTGCGCGAGCATGCTATTGTTCCCCAGCCGGTCTTTCAGGCGATGGCGGAGCGTTTGGAGCGGAATGGTAGCGGTATGCTGCACTGTGCGGTAAACGGGGTTGAGAAGGCGTTGATCGGCGTGGAAGATCCGCTGCGAAAAGACGCGGCTGGATTGGTGGCTGACCTGAGGTCGGCCGGGATGCGGGTGACGATGCTGAGCGGTGACCGCCAGGCAACGGCAGAATCGATCGCGGCCCGCCTGGGGGGGATGTCGGTAATTGCCGATGTGTTGCCGGAGCAGAAGGATCAGGTGATCGATCGTTTGCAACAGGACAGCCAACGGGTGGCCATGGTCGGGGATGGGGTCAACGATGCGCCGGCCTTGGTACGGGCCGATGTGGGGATCGCCCTGGGTTCCGGTACCGATGTCTCGATCGCCAGTGCCGATATCGTACTGATGAGCAGTGAATTGGAGAAGGTGCGATTGGCATCGGCGCTATCCAGGCGGACATTACGCACCATCCGCCAGAATATTGCGATCTCGATTGCGTATAATTTGATTATGGTGCCGCTGGCGATGTCGGCCTTGGTAACGCCGCTGGTAGCGGCGATCTCGATGCCCATCAGCTCGCTGTTGGTAATCGGCAATGCGGCACGAATCCGCACCCTGTTCAAAGACAGGCTATGATGAACCGAATGGTGGGAACGGGAGTGGTTGGATGGATGTGATCTACGGTTTGATACCGGGTATGTTGATCCTGGGTTTGGTGGGCGTGGTGGTTTTTTTCTGGGCTGCCAAGAGCGGTCAGTTTGAAGATCTGGAAGGGGAAGCAAATCGTATCTTGATGGATGACGATCTGACACAGAAAAAACCGGCCGCTGAAGAGGCCGAAGCAGAGAAACCTGTTCAGGAAAAAGCCGATGAAACCACGCTGGAGAAGTGACATGTTGTACGACAGCGGTGTTGTATCACAAGCCGGAAATATGCTGTGAAATTGAATGATCCCTTTGGTCGTGCCCAGCGCAAGCAGCAGAGCAGCTACGAATCGCTAAGGCATTCGCTGCTGGCCGCCGGGGTGACGACCCGTGAAGGGGCGGAGATAGTGTTAAAAAATCTGATGTGGAGGGCCTTGGCGATTACGCTGCTGGTGGGTCTGGTTACGATCGGATTGGTGATATTCTTACCGAATATGAGTGCCGCCGTGTTGACCTTCGCGTTCGTCATCCTGTCCTGGTTGGCGGTGACCACCCTGAACGGTTACAGCTTTGTCAGGCGCTTCATTCGGGACGAATTATCCGACCTATAGCGCCCCTTCCCGGGGGTGAATGGTTAATGCTGCAGGGGGGTCATAACCCGGCCAAAGTCGGCCGGATTGACGTATTGAAGGACCTCTTTCCCCTTAGAATTGACGGCAATATCGAGGCCTTTGCTCGGATAGAGCCAATGGACGATGGCCGAGTCCGAATCCGCCAGTTTTTTCTCCGGTTCACCGAAACGACCGACAATAAGCGTTTCATCCAGGTCGGCGGCGGGTATATAGGTGACGACTTTGATCTTCTCCCGGGCAAGGGCTTCCATGTCACGGCTGGACAGTTCTATTTTTTTGGTGCCGCTGCCCATATTGCTGATACGTTCCCCCCGTTCGAACATTTGCGCGGCCCGGGTCTCGGGCAGATCCAGGGTGAGCACCAGGTCGGCCTTCAATCCACTCAGGTAAATTCGCTGGAAGTACGCTTCGACCATGTAGCGATTATCCGGGGTCAGGAAGAGGTTGGCCTTGCCCTGGTCTTGAAATTGGTTGCGCGCCTGGTTGAGATCACTTTTCCCCAGCTCAATGCCGAACACCGTCAGCGTACCCTCATCGTTCACCTGAAGATTCCACGGTAGTTTGGGGTGTTCGTCAATGGTTCGGCCGCCCGGTAACAGGATGGCCGCCGCCAGGGCGAGAAGGGTAATCGCCAGTATGCCGAAAAAGATTTTGCGTTCCACGGGTTCACCTGCATGTGGATGAGAGCGGTTGAGCGGGCAGATTATCCGCGGACATTGTGAATTGTCATGTCTGCCGGCCACATTTAGCAGTTATTCTAACCGACATTGGGTCTGGATAATATGGTGGTATGGATATGGGTAATACGCTCTGGTTTATCAATCTGCTGAAGGATCAACCCTGGATCGGTTTTTTGATCGGCCTGGTTTTTGTCACGATTATGTTCGGATCGAAGAATCTGGTGGTCTATCTCTATTCACGTTCCCGGGAGAAAAAAGCCGACAGGACATGATCGTTCTGATGCATTCTGCTCAGGCAAGTGATACTTTATAGCGCTTATATTCAGGCGTCTGCCGTGCTTAACGCTGATCTGCGGCGGAAGGTTCTGCAGGCCCTTCCGGGAGCAGTTATGAAGTTTGAGATCGGTGAGCAGGAGAGCAAGCGGGCCAAGATCCCCCACGAGATTTTTCTTACCAATCTGGTGGGTAATCATATCCTCTGGTTTATCGCTTCACTGGGACTGGTACGCTCATATTGGCAGCCTCTGGCGTTGGTGCCGCTGGTCTCGATACTACTGCTCGGATTCACTTTGTGGCGGGCAAGGCGGGCTAAGGAGATCGATCCCTGGTATGTCATGTGCCATTGGCAGATCTGTGCCGCGCGTAGCCGAATCTTCATCATGATGCTGTCACTGCTCTCGTTTATCTCATTTCTGGGTTGGGTCGGGTATACCTACTTCGGCATGAAACAGGTGGCAGTGATGGCAATGATCGGTGGCGCGGGGGTATTACCGGTCATGGTGACCGTGCTGGTACTTATCCTCATGGAATCGGATGCGCTGCATCAGGCAGCACTGCAGAAACTGCCTGACCGGATGATCGAACGGTACCCGAATCCGGATATCCAGATATTGGAAGAGTAGCTTGGGTTAATCCCCGCCTGCGGTGCGTTGATTGCACGGGTTAAAGGGACGCTACTGCAATGCGCTCCAGAGCGTGTAGATGCCGAACAGCATCACGGTCACCCCGGCTACCCGGCGTGCCATTTGTGAACGTGCCAGCCGTGCGGCGGCGCCGGCCAGCAAGCCCATCGCCAGCAAATTGGGCAACGTACCAAGCGCGAAGGCGAACATCAATCCGGCTCCCTGCAGTGCACCGCCGGACGAGACTGCGTTGATCAGCATGGTGTACACCAACCCACAGGGAACCCAGCCCCAGATCATACCGATGCCCAGCGCCTGGGTCGGGGTATGCACCGGCATCAGCTTGCGACCGATCGGTTCAATCCGCCGCCAGAGTACCCCGCCTACTCGTTCCAGTCGATTCAGTATCTTCCACCAGTCGGCCAGATAGAGACCCAACAGGACCATGAACAACCCCGCCAGCAGCAACAGTGTCCGCTGTGCCATCTGGATCGGCATCAACTCCGCCAGCAGCAAGCCCAGCCCGCCCATGATGGCACCCGCGGTAACATAGCTGATCAGGCGTCCCAGGTTGTAGGCGACCTGAAACGGGAGTTGCGACGCGATGGATTTACGGCGTGCTTCGGGCAGGCCAAAGGTGAGTGCGCCGACGATGCCGCCACACATGCCGATGCAGTGGACACCGCCGAGTAAGCCAACAATAAACGCGCTGAAGTAGGGGAGCAGGGATTCCATGATTCAGTAGCAAGGATAACAGACCGGGCGCTTTATGGGTTGCGGATTTTCTCCAGATCCTGAGCCATGGCCACCACGTCGTGCGGTGCGCTGAATAGTGCCTGGAACTGCCCTTGCGGGTTGGTCAGGATAATACTTGTAGAGTGATCCATCAGATAGCCCATGTCGCTTTTTTCATTTTCCACCCGCGCGTACAGCACGCCGAGCTGCCGGGTCAGTTTGTCCAGTTCCTGCGGCTCTCCGGTGACGCCCAGGAAAGCGCTATCGAAGTAGGGCACATACTTGGCCAGTACCGGCTGTGTATCCCGTGCGGGATCGATAGTGACAAAGGCCGTTTTGATCGCGCCACGGGTTGAGGTTTTTCTCAACTGGTCGGCCAACCTGGCCAGCATAGCCAGTGTCGTCGGGCAGACATCGGGGCAGTGAGTGTAGCCGAATGAGAGCAAGTGCCACGCTCCCTTGATTGATTCATTGCTGAACGGCTTGCCGTTGTGGTCAATCAAATGAAAGGGTTGCATGGGGTGGGGGTTGGGGATCAGTGTGCCGCTGGATAGGCGGATCGGATCAGCAGTTTCATGGGTCGACCCTTTTCCCCGGTCGAAAAGCTGGAGGGTGCCGAATCCGATCACGGCAAGCATTATCAGGGACAGTATCCAACGCGGCCATGTTGCGGTGTGCGGTTGCATAATACGCGTCCTTCCTAATCGAGCCGATAAGCGCGCTTTAACTGCCAGCTGATCGTCAACAGTGTCAACAGTAGCAGGGCGGCAACCCCATTGTGGGCGACCGCAATCGGTAACGGCAGGTGACCCAATACATTGGTAATGCCTAATCCCACTTGTACGAGCAACAGAGAAGCCAGTATCCAGGCCATTCTTTGGGTGATTTCCGCACGTCCGGCACGATAGAGCAGCACGGAAAGCAGCAGTAGATAGATGACGGTGATCAATGCCCCGATACGGTGAACCAGGTGGATCGCCGTGCGTGCCTCGGCACTGAGAATGCCGTACTCATAATTGATGCCGATACCGTGCCAGAGGGTAAATGCCTGGGTGAAATCCATATTTGGCCACCAGGATCCGGAGTGACAGGTGGGGAATTCGGTACAACCGATAGCGGCGTAGTTGGTGCTGGTCCAGCCACCCAAGGTGATCTGCAGCAGTAGAATGACCAAGCCGATTCTGCAAAAGAGCAGCAGGCGGTCGGGGTGGGCAACGACATAGCGGCTCAATACCGGGCTATACAATCGCAGGGTGAGAATCCACAGCAACGCGGCGGTAATGAAGCCGCCCAGTAGGTGGGAGGTGACGACGGCCGGCTTAACCAGTAGCGTGACGGTCCACATTCCCAACGCTCCCTGTAATGCCACGATCAGTACCAGCAGCCATGGCAACAGTCTGGGTTGTGCCGCCATGGCGCGGTGACGCAGTGATAGAATAGCCAGCAACAGAATAGACAGTCCCAGGATGCCGGCCAGATAGCGATGTGCCATCTCTTTCCAGGCTTTGTGCGTTTCCACCGGCCGGGTGGGGTAGTGACTGTTGGCAGAGGCAATCTGTGGTTCGGTAGTGGGGGCGATCAGGTTACCATAGCAACCTGGCCAGTCCGGACAACCAAGGCCGGCATCGGACAGACGGACATAAGCGCCCAGTACGATCACCACCAGTGCCAACAGGGTCACGGTCAGTGCGATCCGGGCTTGTGTCAGTGATAAGTTCTGCATTGCCATGTCCAAAGTTCAGTGCCTGTGCCACGTGGGGACGTTCTGATTAAAGTCATCCCTGGCTTTATCAGCGCACGAAAACATAAAATATAGTTTTGTGTTTTCTTTATGTTCAATGGTTTACCGTCATCGAAGATGGCCGTACATCCTTGCACTGCTGAAACCGCTGAATGAGTCAGGGGTACCTTCGGTGTAGGTTGTTTATATAGATCAACAGGGTGGGATACAAGTGCTTGGATCATTGAGTCGGAGACAACAGGCTGAAGTGAGGCGTTGGTTGCAGTTGGGTGTACTGGCGTTGGCCATTGCCGGATTGTTCGCGTTCCTCCTGGTACTCTCCCGTTCGCCCGGTATGGAACGGTTTTTTCCCTGGATCGATTTCTTTCACACCGCCCTGGTGGTGCATGTGGATCAGTCGGTGTTGATTTGGTCGTTGGCCATGGCGGGTGTTATCTGGTCCCTCGCCAAAGGATCGGGTGGGATCGGTTACCTGGCGTTGGTGGTGACCCTGCTGGGTACCCTGGGTATCGCCCTCTCCGCATTTGTCGGTGAGGGGGCGCCGTTGATGAACAATTACGTGCCGGTGCTGCAGCGGCCGCTGTTTTTTGTCAGCCTGGGGCTGGTGGGAGTCGGCGTTGTCCTGCGTTTGGTACTGCTGCTGGGCCGAATTCGTTTGGCTGACTTGTTCGATGACGTGTCCGGCCGGGTATCGATTGTGGCATTGACCGTGGCGGTGGCCTGTGCCGCCGCCGTGGGAATCCTCATATATACCGCTTACTATATGCCTGTGGAGCTGGACGGTGTCGCCTACTTCGAATATCTGTTTTGGGGCGCGGGACATGTACTGCAGTTTGCCTACACCCAGATGCTGCTGTTGGCCTGGTTGCTGTTGATGACGGCTAGCGGCGTGCGGCTGAGTGTATCGTCGCGCCTGATCAACGGGTTGTTGCTGCTGGGGTTGTTGCCGATCCTCTGGAGTCTGGTCATTTACCTGAATCATGAGCCGGTCTCTGCCGGCATGCGTATCGCCTTTACCCGGCTGATGCAGTATGGCGGCGGTATACCGGCCATCCCGGTGGGTCTGCTGGTGCTGTATGGCCTGTTTAAGAACCGGCAGCGGGCGACCGGGGCAGAGCGTCCCCTGCGTATGGCGCTCTATTTCTCGCTGTTGTTGTTCGCTTCCGGCGGGCTGATCGCCATGCTGATTCGCGGTGTGAATACGGTGATCCCGGCCCATTACCATGGCTCCATTGTCGGCGTGACCCTGGCCCTGATGGGGTTGGCCTATCTGCTGTTGCCGGCTCTGGGATATGCCAAAGTCGAGGGGCGCCTGGCTACGGCGCAGCCAATTGTCTACGGTGTCGGGCAGATACTGCATATCAGTGGATTGGCGTTTTCCGGTTTTATGGGTATTCAACGAAAAACCGCGGGGGCTGCGCAGGGGTTGGAGAGCGTCAATGCCAAGCTGGCCATGGGCGTCATGGGTATCGGCGGTCTATTGGCAGTAATCGGCGGCATCCTCTTTGTCTGGATTATGTTGCGGGCCTTCTGGCAAGGCCCGCAGCAACTATCGGCCGATTGATCAACTACCCAATTCGGGAATTATCAAGACCAGGTAATGATCCGCCAGCAGTAGTGCAAACAGCAGACTCAGGTAGACAATGGAGTAACCAAAGGTCTTCATGGCGTGACGGTTGTCGGTGCTTTTCCACAGTTTGAAGGCGTGATAAACGAAACCCAGTCCCAGAGCGAAGGCACCTGCCAGATAGAGATAACCACTCATGTGGATCATGAACGGCATCAGTGAAACAGCCAGCAGCATCAGGCTATAGATCAGAATCTGCTGTTTGGTAAAGGCGACACCATGTGTTACCGGCAGCATGGGAATGCTGGCGCGGGCATACTCTTTTCTGCGGTGGATCGCCAACGGCCAGAAATGAGGGGGTGTCCAGACAAAAACGATGAGCAGCAACAGAAACGCTTCCATCGGAACGTTGTTGGTGATGGCGCACCAGCCCAGTAGCGGCGGTGCCGCCCCGGCAAGACCGCCCCAGACGATATTCTGCGGGGTGTTTCGCTTCAGGTAGAGGGTGTAGATAAAGGCGTAACCGATCAACGCCAGAAAGGTCAGTCCGGCCGTCAACAGGTTGATCTGGGTTGCCAGCAGCAACATCGAGACTACACCCAGTAGCAGCGCGAAACTGACGGCGTGTGGCGTGTCCATGTGGCCACTGGGAATGGGGCGCTGACTGGTCCGTTCCATCAAGGCGTCGATACGCTGGTCGAGAATATGGTTGATCACGGCGCCACACGCAGCAGCCAGGGAAATGCCGCTCAGTCCGAACAGGAGCGATTTCAGGGGTATGGCGCCGGGTGTCGACAATAGCATCCCCACCAGTGCCGTAAAGGCGATCAGCAGGACGACCTTTGGTTTGGTCATTTCATAATAACGGCGCCAGGTGATTGATGCCTGATTCTGGATCGAGATTTCAGCCGTTGCCATGGTTTACTCCTGTTGTCCAGTTGCGTGACGCTTTGAGCAGCGTCTCGAGATCTTTCAGTATGTCTTTTGTCGGGCTGGTTTCAGCATAGCCCATCATCAGCATGCCGTTCGGGTCAGCCAGGTAGGTCGCATGAGCCTGATTGATACCTGGGATCGAAAAAAGCGCATTGAATCGGTCCTGTTGATCGGCACTGAGATAAACTATTTTTGCCCCATCGGCATAGGTAGACGGTGAGTTTGTAACAGCATCAGTTGTGCCGCCATCCTGAATCAACAGTCGATCGATCCGGACGCGCTCCGCACCTGCCGCACGCCTTATCTGGCGTAGCGCATGCAGCTGTTGCTGGCAGGTTGTCTCGCAGACGCCGCGGTTGTGGGCAATCAGGATCCAGTGACCGGTGACGCTGTTCCAGTCAAACGGTTGGTCGTTCTCATCCGTCAGTGCCAGCGGCTGCAGCGGTCTGGGGGGTGACACCAGTACACCGCGGTTTTTATGTTTATCCGGCAGCCACTGTGGATTCATGATGAAGACCCAACCGGCAGTGGGCGGCAGACCGAACAGCAGGATAAGCAGTAGCATGGGCCAATAGGATTTTTGGGTCACGACGCCCTGCATTAGCTATTCTCCGCAGTGGTGACAACCGCTGCCCGTTTCAGTGACAGCTTGAGCCACAGTGCCAGTGACAGAAACCCAAAGGTAAACCACTGAATGGCATAACCGAGATGCATGCCCGGGCCGGGCCGCGCGCTGGACCAGGCGCGAGCGAAGCCATGTGGCGAGTCAGGCGACTGCAGAATGATAAAGGGTAAGATGTTCAGCCTTGACCAGGCCCGGTAGTTTTCCAGTGTCAGGAAGGGCCAAAGCGTTGAGGCGTTGGGATCGAACGCCAGCTGTATAGCCGGTGGTGCCGGGATATAGGCTTCGCCACTGAGCGTGACCGGTCCGCTGGGTGTGGCGATTTCCGGTGGCTGATTATCTGCCGAAGCTATCCAACCTCGGTTAACCAATATGTATCGCTCGCTGTTTTGCAGGCGCAGCGGGGTGATGACATGAAATCCCGGTTTTCCCAAATGTTTTCGATTGGTGATCAACAACTGGCCGGCCGGATCGAAATGGCCGCTAACAGAGAGTGTACGGAATACGATCTCATCCGCGTTTGGCAGCTCTCCGTTGAGCGTCATGGGTGGCAGTTTACGACGTGTTTCCATGGTATTGGCGATGCGGCGTTTCTGCTCGGCACGATCCATTTGCCAGAATCCGAGAGTGATAAAAAGCGGCATCATAATGAACAGCATAAGTAAGGTCGGGATCGGTCGTGGTCGAAATTGCAATGTCGGGATCTGCATGGCGGTCTATAGTAGTAGCATAGGCACGCTCCGCTGATTCGCGCCCCCATTTAATTCCCCCGGGAGGAGAGAGGACATCATGGATATCTTTATCAAGCTGCCGGTGATTCTGGTTCTCATCTTTATCGTGGTTTCACTCTTTCAAGGTATGTATTACCTGGCCAAGGATGATGGGAAAAATGATAGGACTCGGGTCGTGAAGGCATTGACCATTCGTATTGTCCTCTCATTTGTTCTCTTCACCCTGCTGATACTGGGGTATCTGAGCGGTATTCTCCAGCCGCATGGCGTTTAGTTCTGCCGCTCAGAACCAGTAGACGAAGATAAACAGCCCGAGCCAGACTACGTCCACAAAATGCCAGTACCAGGCCACCGCCTCAAAGGCGAAGTGGTTGTGGACACTGAAGTGGCCTTTCAGGCTGCGTCCCAAAATCGCCATCAGCATGATGGCGCCCATGGTGACATGGAAGCCGTGGAAGCCGGTCAGCATATAAAAAGTGGAGCCATAGACGCCTGAATGCAGGGTTAGATTCAGCTCCTCATAGGCATGGATATATTCGTACGCCTGACAAATCACAAACAGTAAGCCCAATCCGATGGTGGCCATCAGTCCGCGCACCAGGGTTTTCTGATTATCCTGTTTCAGGCCCCAGTGTGCCCAGGTGATGGTGGCGCCACTGGAGAGTAGCAGCAGGGTATTGATGGCGGGAATACCCCAGGCCCCCATCGGCGTAAAGGTGCCGCCCAGTGCGCCCGGGCCGTGGCTGGGCCAAGCGGGATCAAACTGGTTGTAGAGTAGCTCCTTTGTGGCGCTTAGGTAACCCTCTCCACCCAGCCAAGGCAGGGCAATATTACGTATGTAATACAGAGCACCAAAGAACGCGAGGAAGAAAAACACCTCAGAGGCTATAAACCAGAACATACCCATACGGAATGAGCGATCAACCTGCTGGTTGTAACTGTCGGAGAGATTTTCCGAGATGACGTCCCTGAACCAGCCAAAAAGCAGATAGGCAAAAAGCAGAAGTCCGCCAACGACAATAAATTTACCGACAACGACGCCGTTTATTGCCAGGGCGGCACCGACCAGGGTGGTCAATAATGAGACCATACCGATAATCGGCCAGGGGCTGGGTTCCGGTATGAAGTAGCCAGTATGTGGTTCTGTCGATGCCATAAATCTCAATCCTGATGTGGGGATAGGGCGTTAGCCCTTCTCATGTTTTTTCGATTCAGACTGCGTGTTTTCCAATTTCATAAGGCTGTAGGAGAGCGTTACCGATCGGATCTCTTCCGGCAGATCGGGAGAGATCATGAATCGTAGCGGCATATCCACAGACTCGCCGCCCGTTAGCGTCTGCTGGCTAAAGCAAAAGCACTCCAGTTTGTTCAGGTAAGCGGTGGCCTGCCAGGGCGCTACGCTGGGAATGGCCTGTCCGGTGACCACTTCGCTACTGTGGTTGTGGGCGGCAAAATCAACCTGGTAGAGTTTCCCCGGATGCACCTTGAGATTTCGCTTACGCGGGCTGAAATCCCATGGAAGATTAGGATGGACCGAGGTGTCGAATTTGATGGTGACCAGGCGCGGATCTTCCCGCACCGCTGATCCCCCAGTCGGCTGGTTGATGTTGCCATCTCCGGCGCTACGTATACTGACAGATTGAATGCCGGTAACCTGACACAGCACGCTATACAGCGGCACCAGGGCAAATCCAAACCCAAACATACCCAGCACGAGCAACGACAGCAGCCATACGGTGCGTCGCTTATTACGTGCCTGGGCCTCGGGTGTCATTTTGTTGCTTCCCCCAACACCTTGAATAGGGTTTGCCAAAAGGGGAAGGAGGTAAACAGCACCAGCAGGGCAAAGGCGCCCAGAATCAGCGCCAGCCGGACGTTCTTTCTCCTCAATTCATCGCTTTGCGGATTCATGCCTGTTCCTGCGTGATTTGTGGTGGTGTCTCCCAGGTGTGGAACGGCGGGGGTGAGGGCACTTCCCACTCCAATCCCTTGGCACCTTCCCAAACCTGACCGGTGGCTTTTTCGCCACCGCGTATGGTCTTAATAATAATGTAGAGCAACAGCAGGTGGCTGAAGCCAAAAATCATTGCGCCGATACTGGAGATGACGTTGAACTCGGTGAACATCACGTTGTAGTCGATGATCCGCCGCGGCATGCCGGCCAAACCCAGGAAATGTTGGGGGAAAAAGGTGAGATTAAAGCCGGTGACATTGATCCAGAAAAAGATCTTGCCGAGCCGTTCGTCGTACATGTTTCCGGTCCACTTGGGCAACCAGTAGAACACGCCGGCAAACAATCCGAACACCGCGCCGGGCATCAGCACATAGTGGAAATGGGCGACCACGAACATGCTGTCATGGTATTGCATGTCCGCCGGTACCACGGCCAACATCACACCACTGAGACCGCCGAAGGTGAACATCAGAATGATGGCGACGGCAAACAGCATTGGAGTCTCAAAAGTCATGGCGCCGCGCCACATGGTGGCAATGAAGTTAAAGATCATCAGACCAACCGGAATGGAGATGATGATGGTGCCGATCATGAAATAGCTGACCGCACCCAACGACATGCCAATGGTGTATTGGTGATGCGCCCACACCACCATCCCAATGGTACCCACGGCAATCATGGCACCGACCATCGATTTATACCCGAACAGCGGTTTGCGCGCGAAAGTGGGGATGACGTGGGAGAGTACGCCGATGGAGGGGAGCAGCAGTACGTAAACTTCAGGGTGGCCGAAGAACCAGAACAGGTGCTGGAACAGTACCGGATCGCCACCTCCGGCCGCGTCAAAGAAGCTTGTACCGAAATGGCGGTCGAACAGCAGCATGGTGACGCCACCCGCCAATACTGGGACCACCAGGATCAGCAGGAATGCGGTGACCAGCCAAGTCCAGCAGAAGATCGGCATCTTCATCATGGTCATGCCCGGTGCGCGCATGTTAAGCAGGGTAACAATGATGTTGATGGAGGCCAGTATGGAGGAGATGCCCAGCAGATGGATGGCAAATATCAAGAAGTCCATGGACATGCCCACCTGTACCGAAAGCGGAGGATACAGGGTCCAACCGGTGTTGATCTGGCTGCCGCCACCGGGGAAGAAGGGTACAACGAAAGAGAGAATCAGCATGGTGCCGGCGGCCGGCAATATCCAGAAGCTGAGATTGTTCATTCTGGGGAGCGCCATGTCGGGTGCGCCGATCATTAGCGGAATCATCCAGTTGGCCAGTCCGGCTGCGGCCGGCATGACTGCGCCAAAGATCATCAGCAGGGCGTGGTTGGTCACCAGATTGTTATAGAGATCGGGGTCCAGTAACTGAATGCCCGGCTGGAACAGTTCTGCCCGTATCAGCATGGCACTGGCTCCACCCATAAACAACATGGCGAGTGCAAACAGTAGATAAAGGGTGCCGATATCCTTGTGGTTGGTGCTGAACAACCAGCGCCGCCATCCGGTTGGGTTGGCGTGATGGTGAGTATCATCATGCAAGGTGGTGGTATAGCTCATGTTCCAATACTCCTTCAGCGGGCCTGTTTAACGTCTGAGGGTTGAACTGTATCCCCGGTTTTGTTATCCCAGGCGTTACGCTCGTAGGTAATAATGGCGGCGATTTCCAGGTCATTCAGCGCGGCCCAGGACTGCATCGCGGTGCCCGGTTTCCCATTCAGAACAATTTTCAAGTGGCCTTCGATCGGACCAATGACAACGGGAGACCCATTAAGTGGCGGGAATGCCGGCGGCAAGCCCATGCCATTTACCTGGTGACAGGCGGCACATTTGGTTTCAAACAGCTCTTTGCCTTTGGTGAATAGCTCGTTTTGACTCCAGGTCTTCGATGAGGCGGCTTCTTCCGCTGCGGCGACCTTTAGCGCCTGTTGGTTGTTGATCCACTCCTGGAATTTTTCCGGAGAGACGGCTTCGACAACGATAGGCATGCGGGAGTGCCAGGTGCCACACAGTTCCGCGCACTGACCGCGGAACACCCCTTCGCGATTGAGTTCCGACCAGGTTTCAGTGACATAGCCCGGAATGGCGTCTTTCTTGAAGGCCAGTTCGGGGACCCAGAAGGCGTGATTTACATCGGCAGAGGTATGTAGAAAGCGGATCTTTGTGTTGGTCGGTAAAACCAGGCGGTTATCCACTTCCCGGAGATAGAGATCGCCGGACTTGCCTTTGGGTACAAAGCGGCTCTCCACTTTGATGCCATGATCCAGGTAGTCAAATTCCCACCACCACTGATGACCGGTGACCTTTACGTCCATCAGTTTTTCATCTTTCGGTACATCCCAGACTTTTTTCAACACTGTGTCGGCATTGCTGGCAATGGTCAGGTCAACACCCAGTACCAGGGCCGGGACGATGACCCAGGACCAATTGCCAAACCAAGTGTTGTGGAAGTTCTGATCGGCTTGATAACCGCGGCTCTTCCTGTGGAAATAGAGTGAGTAGATGACGATGGAAAAGACCACGAGCAGCAGAAAGGTGGCTATCTGCATAGTCAGCATATGGATGTCGTAAATCTCCTGGGCGACATCCGCAGCTGGGGTAGGGAAGTTTATGCCGTACTCTGCCTGGGTCGATTGAACACCGGTTAACCCAGTGATTAGCAGAAGCAGTCTGCTAACAATGGTGAATCTCCTGCACATAACTACTCTTCCCCTCTTTTCACACATATACGATTACGGGTCAGATATTAAGCTGCATATCCTGTTTATGACTTGTTACGCGTTACGGGTTTTCTCAAATTGACTTAGTCATGAATTTGCTTGCACCTTGAAACCAGGCTGTCTCCCGGCTTCAGGTTCCGCTCTGTTTAGTTACAGGTGTATCCAACAGGCGGATTGTCAGGTCATCGTATTGCCTGAACTTATTGTTTATACGTCGCTCAGTATCCGGTCTGAGTGGGTTATTAGCAACCCCACGAGAATTAGGGAAACTGGAGCGGCTATTGCATTAAGTCGCCATATGCCGTGGCGAGTTACGGTGATAGGACGTCTGCTCCGGGCTGTAAACACTTAGATTTAGTATGGCTTATTCTTTTCAAAACGCAATGTGCCCCTTTGGACCGGGGGTGTGTGGACAGTGATTATTGGGTGTCGGGTGTAGCGATGAACAGGCGGTGGCTTTGTCTGTGAGAGGAGGGTGGCTTCCCGGGGTCGAGGGTGACGAGGGTTTAATTACCCCTCATTTCTTGGGCTTGAACAGTCATGATAGCCTGATTTATAAGAGGTAAGGCGCATTATCCGATGCGGTCAGAAGAATCAGCAGGATGTTTACATGACGCTTAATCAGAACACGGCCGTTGGTATGAATCTTCCGGTTAGTTTGCCGCCGGTGAGCACCGTCACACTCGATCACCCATGGCGTTGGATTGCTGCAGGGTGGCAGGATTTCAAGGCCGCACCCGGGATCAGCCTCGCTTACGGTATCATTTTTCTGCTAGCCAGCTTCCTGCTCTCGCTGCTCGTCGTTTCGATCGACATGACTTTTTTTATACCGGCTCTGGCAGCCGGTTTTTTTCTGATTTCACCACTCCTTGCCATGGGGCTGTATGACGTGAGTCGCGCTCTGGAGTTGGGTGATAAACCCTCGGTTTTCGGCAGTCTGACAGCCTGGCAGAGAACACCCTATAACCTGTTGGCAATGGGGGTGATCCTGACTCTGGCTTTTCTGATCTGGATGCTGCTGGCCAATATGGTATTTGCCATTTTCTATGTGGGGTTGACGCCAGATTTTAATAACGCACTGGATGTCTTGTTTCTCTCAGGGGACAGCCCGCTGTTCATGGCGGCGGGAATCCTGAGCGGTAGCGTTATCGCGCTGAGTGTGTTTTGTATCAGCGTTATATCGGTGCCGATGATCATGGATAGAAATGCGGATGTCATGAGTGCGGTGATTACCAGTGTGCGTTGTGTTCTCAATAATCCTAAGCCACTCCTGTTATGGGCGGCGTTAATCGTGATGTTTGTGGGGCTGGGCCTCGTCACCCTGTTTATCGGTCTGGTGCTTTTCATGCCGCTGGTGGGACATGCCAGTTGGCACGCGTATCGCGATTTGGTGCAGTCGTCGCCATCGGTTTGAGCGATGGCACTATTTGCGGGATTGTCCCGGTCCCGTTTTACCCCTCTATCTGATTCTTCTTCCCTGAAGTATCTCTGTATCCTCTCGACGCTGTTTGTCCGATGACGGTGCCATACGCCTGATTGTCGTATCGCTGTAGTTGCGTACTCGTTCAGTCGCGGTTTGCCGGTTGCCTGATATGGTCTGAAGAGAGCGGATATTCTATACTACGCCGTTTGCGGCAAATGAATTTCAAATGCCCGCGTGGGGGCTCGATTAGGTCTCTCCGCAGCGAGTTTGGATTTAATATCGTGAACCCGATTCCCCTGGCGATTAACGCGACAACCAAGGTACCCAAATGATCAAGATTAATGAAAACTACCAGAAGCTTCAGGCTTCCTATCTTTTTTCTAATATCGCCAAGCGCGTTAATGCCTTTCAACAAGCCAACACAGATAAGAAGCTTATCAAGCTGGGGATTGGCGACGTTACCCGGGCGCTGCCGGAGGCCTGCGTGAGGGCGTTTCATCTGGCCGTGGATGAGATGGCGAACGATACAACTTTCCGGGGGTACGGTCCGGAGCAGGGTTACGATTTCCTGCGAGAAGCGATTGCCAGGCATGATTTCCAGGCGCGCGGCGCGCAGATTGAGGCCGACGAGGTATTCGTCAGCGACGGTGCCAAATGTGACAGCGGCAATTTCCAGGAAATCTTCTCCACCGATATCACCGTGGCCATACCGGATCCGGTCTATCCGGTGTACGTGGATACCAATGTCATGGCAGGACGCACCGGGGCGTGGAACGCCGAACAGGGGCGCTATGAGGGATTGGTCTATCTTGACGGTAACCGAGACAACGGTTTTATTCCCGGTCTGCCATCCCAGCCGGTGGATCTGATCTACCTCTGTTTCCCCAATAATCCGGCCGGTTCGACGGCGACCAAGGCGCAACTGAAACAGTGGGTCGATTATGCCAAGGCCAATAAGTCGCTGATCCTGTTTGATGCAGCCTATGAGGCGTTTGTGCAGGATGAAGACCTGCCCCGATCCATCTATGAGGTAGAGGGAGCCCGGGAAGTGGCGATTGAGTTCCGCAGTTTCTCCAAGACAGCCGGGTTCACCGGCACACGCTGTGCGTATACCGTTGTACCCAAGGCGTGCATGGCTTACACCGAAGCGGGTGAGGCGGTCTCTGTACATGCTCTGTGGAATCGCCGTCACACCACCAAATTCAATAGCGTCTCCTATCCGGTGCAGCGGGCCGCTGAAGCGGTTTATAGCGCGGAAGGACAGACCCAGATCAAGGAGCTGGTGGCGTACTATCTGAATAACGCCAAGTATATCCGCGAGCAGATGGAAGCGCTGGGTTATGAATGTATCGGTGGCGTCAATTCCCCCTACATCTGGATCGACAGCCAATGCGACTCTTGGGAGTTCTTCGACCGCCTGCTGAATGAAGCCGCCGTGGTTTGCACCCCGGGGGCGGGTTTCGGGAAATGTGGTGAAGGGTATGTCCGGATCAGTGCCTTCAATAGCTTCGAGAATGTAACCGAGGCGATGGAGCGGATCAGTAAGATTCTCTGAGAGCCGTCGTATCGGAAGCGAATTTTTTTAGGATGAACCCCGCACCGGCTAAGCTGGGGCAGGGCTTCTAGCCGCCCAAGTGTCGGCGACTTAACAACTGCAGTGAGTAACCGGAACAGATCATGCCCATCTCCAGCGATTTTGAACAACGTCTCTATCCCCATCTTGACGATATAGCCGAACATTTTGGCACGCCGTTCCATATTTATGACGAACAGGGGATACGCCAGACCGGTGAAACGCTGAATCGTCTCTTCTCCGGTATCCAGGGGTTCAAGGAGTATTACGCGGTCAAGGCGTTACCCAATCCGAGAATTTTGCAGATTATGCGTTCTCTCGGATTTGGCTTTGATTGCAGCTCGACGGCAGAGCTGCAGCTCAGTCGGGCAACCGGTGCCCGTGGCGAAGAGATTATGTTTACCTCCAACAATACCAGCCAGACTGATTTTGCCGCGGCGGCAGCGGATGGCGGTTGCGTGTTGAATCTGGATGACATCAGCTTGGTGGACAAGGTCCCGGAGATGCCGGAGCTGATCTGTTTCCGCTATAACCCGGGCGAACGGCGGACCGGAAACAGCATTATCGGCACACCGGTGGAAGCCAAGTATGGGGTGTCTCACGAACAATTGCTGGATGCTTATCGAAAAGCCCAGGCGCGTGGTGCGACCCGTTTCGGCTTGCACACCATGTTGGCCTCCAATGAGTTGAATTACAGCTACATGGTGGAGACGGCGCGGATGCTGCTGGATACCATAGAGTGGATCTCCGCAGAGTTGGGCATACAGTTTGAATTCGTCAATATCGGCGGCGGATTGGGCATCCCCTACCAACCTGGGGAGCCGCCGTTGGATATCGCGGCCATGGCGGGCGAAATCACCGCGCTATTTAATGATTTTAAACAGCGTCATGGCTATGTGCCACGTATGTATGTGGAGAGTGGCCGCTATATCACCGGTCCGCATGGGGTGTTAGTGACTCGGGCGATCAACCGTAAAGAGATCTACCGCACTTATGTTGGTGTGGATGCCTGCATGTCGGCATTGATGCGGCCCGGAATGTATGGGGCTTACCACCATATTACCGTTCCCGGAAAAACGGGTGACAACGAGGTGGTGGATGTGGCAGGTTCTCTGTGCGAGAACAACGACAAATTCGCCATTCAGCGCAGTTTGCCAAAGATCACCGATGGCGATCTGATTTGCATACATGATACCGGCGCTCACGGGCACGCCATGGGGTTCAATTACAACGGCAAGGCGCGGCCGAAAGAGTTGCTGCTGCGCCGTGACGGAACGGTTGAACTGATCAGAAGGGAAGAGACCCTGGACGATCTATTTGCCACCCTCCAATTCGATCCGGATAGCTATAACCCGTCTGCCTCTTGACGATTGAATGGTGGCCGGAAGCCTAAAAAAGGCATCCGGCCGGATAACCTCAATACCGGTTATTGCGCAATCCAGATCAGTGCCCCGCCCAACAACAGTCGATAGAGGGCAAACGGCAGCATACCGATTTGGCCGATGAGGCGCAGAAACAGGTGGATGCAGAGATAAGCCGAAAAATAGGAGAGGAGGGCACCGCTTGTCATGGCCAGCCAGTCAACGGGTGCCGGATCGGTAATCAGATGCAGTGTCACCAGACTGCCGGACATCAGGATCGTCGGGATTGACAGCAAAAAGGAGAAGCGCGAGGCCGCCTCCCGGGTCAAGCCCAGCATCATGCCGGCGGTTATCGTGATGCCTGATCGGGAGGTACCGGGGACCAACGCCAGCACTTGAAACAGGCCGATGGTCAGGGCGTCACGCCAACGGGTGGAGTATTCATCCCGTGACTGACGGCCTTTTGCGTCATACCAGAACAGCAGCAGGCCGAACAGAATGGTCGTGGTGGCGATGACCCAGATTGAGCGCAGGTCATGTTCTACCACGGAAATGAACAACAGGCCGGTTACCATGATCGGCAGCGTAGCCAGAATCAGCAGCCAGACCATGCGCGAATTGGCTGTCTGAACGCCATTTCGACTCAGCGAGCGGAAGAAGTCGTACGCCATATCCCATAATTCATGTCTGAAATAGGTGGTCACCGCCAGCAGTGATCCCAGGTGAACCGCTACGTCAAACGCCAGCCCCTGATCCTGATAGCCGAACAGCATCGGCGTCAGGATAAGATGTGCCGAGCTGGAGATGGGCAAGAATTCAGTCACTCCCTGCACGATGGCGAGTATGAAAATCTGCAGACTATCCATACCGGTTAAAGGGGTGGGGTTAAAGATGGTTTGTTGATGTGTTGGGGCGCACTAAGTTGCGCGGTGGAGTCGCCTTTGCTATGTATCGGGTTAGGGGCAATTCCACCGGTTATAGGGTTTAGCTCACTCATCGGGTTGGATCTTTTTGTCGACTCAAATTTGGGTAAGCCATCATACCGCCTCATTATGACAATTTCATACGCAATTGTTCGGCGGCTTTGCCGTTCCATGTTCCAGTAGACCGTCGACATTCAACGCATTCGTCAAATCCTGGCAATATGCTATAGACTTACAGAAAAACAGTGATCCAGAGGAGATGGAATGATACCGGTGATTCTTTCGGGTGGTTCAGGCACCAGGTTGTGGCCGCTTTCACGCAGTCAGCATCCCAAGCAGTTTTTACCTTTAGTTACCGAGAAAACCATGCTGCAGGAGACACTGCTTCGATTGGATGGCCTGGAGCAGATCTCTGCGCCTATCGTAGTGTGCAATGAAGACCACCGTTTCATGGTGGCTGAACAGTTGCGCGAAATGGGCGCGACAGCGGAAGCAATTATTCTAGAACCCGTTGGGCGCAATACCGCCCCTGCAGTGGCTATGGCGGCGTTGTCGGCTCCGTCCGACGATGAGTTACTGCTGGTGCTGGCGGCCGATCATGTGATTGGTGATGTGCCGGCTTTTCAGGCGGCGATCGTGGCGGCCGCGGCGGCGGCCGAGGCGGGACAACTGGTGACTTTTGGTGTGGTGCCGACGGCCCCGGAAACCGGCTACGGTTATATCCGGCGGGGCGCTCAGGGACAAGACGGTGCCACCTATGCCGTCGAATCCTTTGTCGAAAAGCCGGATCTGGCAACGGCACGTGGTTACATCGCCAGCGCTGATTATTACTGGAACAGCGGTATGTTTGTGTTCAAGGCGTCGCAGTATTTACAAGCACTGGAGCGCTACCAGCCAGAGATGCTGGCCGCTTGCAGGAAGGCCCATGCAGGCAGCAAACGGTCGCCGGATTTTGTGCGACTGGACAAGGATGCCTTTACCGCCTGTCCGGCGGATTCGATCGATTACGCGGTAATGGAGAAGACTGATCGAGCGGTAGTGGTTCCCCTGGATGCGGGTTGGAATGATGTGGGTTCCTGGTCCGCACTCTGGGAAGTGATGTCCAAGGACAGTCAGGGGAATTCAGTGAAAGGGGACGTGTTGAGTGTCGACACCCATAACTCCTATATTCAGTCCGAGAACAAGTTGGTGGCCGTGGTAGGTCTGGACGACATGGTGGTGGTGGAAACCGATGACGCAGTCATGGTCTCACCCAAATCGCGTGTGCAGGAAGTGAAGCAGATTGTCGAGCTGTTGCGGGTGGCGGGGCGTAGTGAAAGCGAACTGCATCGCAAAGTCTACCGTCCCTGGGGGTATTACGATTCTATCGATATGGGCGAGCGACATCAGGCGAAGCGCATCGTCGTCAATCCCGGCGCCAAACTCTCCCTTCAAATGCATCATCACCGGGCCGAGCACTGGATTGTGGTGAAGGGAACGGCCAGCGTCACCCGCGGCGAAGAGGTGTTGATGCTGACCGAAAATCAATCCACCTATATCCCCATTGGCACCACCCATAGTTTGGAGAACCGGGGGGTCATACCGCTGGAGATGGTGGAGGTGCAGACCGGCAGTTATCTGGGAGAGGATGATATCGTCCGCTTTGAAGATCTGTACGGGCGCACCGAGAGCTGAGCCAATACGGCGCCCGCTGTTTTACATAGCCGCGAAAAACGCGAACCACACGAAAATGGCCGTTGGTGGATGTTGGTTTGCCACCAGTGGAAACAGAGAACGCCTCCTAAGCACCTGGCTGGTAATTTCGTGATTTTCGCTTCTTTCGCGGTTTACAAATGATTGAGAGGTGTCGCCAACCCACCGGGCCGGCGTCAGCTCAACCGTTCCTGGATCTCCTTCTCCAGCGCTTCGAATCGTTCCCGACTGGTGAGCGGTTTGTTGTCGCGGTCGGTGATGAAGAAGGTATCCTCGGCTTCGGCCCCGATGGTGGCGATCTTGGCGTTGATCAGCTTTATTTTACATTTGGCGAAGGCATAGCCGACCTGGGAGAGGAGTCCCGGCCGGTCGTCGGTCAGCAACTTCATGATGGTTCGTTGGTTACCGTAGTCCTGCACGAAATCGATGCGGGTCGGGGTGGAGAAGTGCTTGAGACGTCTGGGGATGCGGCGTGATACCACCAGATTGGCTGATTCGGGGTTAATCAGCGACTCTCTAAGCAGTTCGCAGATCTCCTCTTTCCTGCCGACTTCCTCGACCGGGCTGCCATCCTGTTCCAGTACCAGGAAACTGTTTAAGGTGAGGCCGGTATGGGCCGTTTCGATACGGGCGCTGACAATGTTCAGTCCCAGTTGATCCAGCAGGCTGGTGGTAATGGCGAATAGGTCATCGCGATCCGTGGCGTAGAGGAAGATTTCAGTACCGCCACGGGTGCTGGATTTTCGCAGTAGCACCAGTGGTAGCTGTTCGTCTGTGCTGGCCAGAATCATGCGAGTTTGCCAGGCAATCTCTTCCCAGGTGTGGTAGAGAAAATAGTCGAGACTGAGTGTGCTCCAGTGAGCCACAGCGCTATCTGGATCGACACCCTCCGATTTCAAAAGGTGGAGCGCGCCGGCCTGTTTGTTCTGTACGATTTCATCCCGTTCCTGGGGATTCTGCAGGCCCCTTAACAACGCCTGTTTGGTGGTGATATAGAGCTCCCTGAGCAGCGAGTTTTTCCAACTGTTCCATTTTTTTGGGTCGGTGGCGCGGATATCTGCCAGTGTCAGCAGGTAGAGGTAATCGAGGTGCACCGGGTTTTTTACCGTCTGGGCAAAATCACGGATCACATCCGGGTCACTGGTGTCCTTACGCTGGGCGGTAATCGACATCAGCAGGTGTTTTTCCACCAGCCAGGAGACCAGGCGGCTATCGTAGTCGCTTAGACCGTGCAGTTTGCAGAAGTCCCAGGCATCCTTGGCGCCCAGCTCCGAATGATCGCCGCCGCGGCCTTTGGCGATGTCGTGGAAGATGGCGGCGATATAAATCAGCTCCGGCTTCGGCAACTTCTCCATGATGTCACTGCAGAGGGGGAATTCGTGGCGGTATTGGGGGACGGTTAGACGGCGCAGGTTGCGCACCACGAACAGGGTGTGTTTGTCGACGGTGAATACATGGAATAGATCGTACTGCATCCGGCCTACAATATTCAGAAACGCCGGGATATAGCGCGCCAGGATCCCGTAACGGTTCATGCGGCGCAACTCGTGGGTGATGCCGACGGGTTGGCGCAGAATCTCCATAAACAGGCTACGTGCCCGTATATCGGCACGAAAGTCGTCGTTGATCAAATGGCGGTGTTTGCGGATCAGCCGGATGGTGCTGGCCCTAACGCCGTTGAGTTCCGGATGTTGCTCCATGACCAGGAATAGCTCCAGCAGTGCCAGCGGGTACTGGACGAAGATATCCTGGTGTACCACCTCCAGAAATCCACTGCGGGATTGGAAGCGGCGATTGATCGGCTTGGGTTCATCCAGGTGGCATTTCAGCAGGATCACTTCCTGGAACAGTTGCAGTAGCATTTCGTTCATCCGCCGCAAACGTAGTGCGGTGCGATAATACTGCTGCATGAACTTCTCGACAGCCAGCTCGTGTTTATCGTCTTCATAACCGAATTGAGTGGCTAGGGTGCGCTGATAGTCAAACAGGATACGGTCTTCGCGACGACCGGTTAGGAGATGAAGGGCAAAACGGATGCGCCAGAGATAGTCCTGGCAATCCATCAGGTCCAGGTACTCTTCTTCGGTCAGAAAACCGTGTACGACCAAGTCATGCATGGTCTTGGCGCCATAGTGGCGTTTGACCACCCAGCCCACCATCTGGATGTCACGAAGACCGCCCGGACTCTCCTTGATATTGGGCTCCAGATTGCTGATCGTCTCCTCGTAACGCAGGTAGCGCTGTTCCTGCTCTTCCCACTTGGCGGTGAAAAATCGTTCGCTGGGCCAGATGCAGTCTGGCCCGGTAGCATCCTGCATCTGATGGAACAGCGATTCCTCTCCGGCCAGTACGCGTGCCTCCATAATGTTGGTGGCGACGGTAATGTCCTGTTTCGCTTCGGTAACGCACTCCGCAACCGTGCGTACGCTATGACCTACCTCGAGCCCGATGTCCCAAAAGAAGGTAAGTAGTTCGGCCAGAGTTTCCGAATAGCGTTCGGGATCCCTGTCGTCCAGCAGAATCATCAGGTCGATATCGGAGCCGGGATGAAGTTCCATTCGACCGTAACCGCCGACCGCTATCATGGCCGCTTCCGCCTCGGCCGGCATTTTCAGTTTCCAGGCCTGAATCAACAGGTTATCAACCATCTGGGCGCGCAGCGCTACCAATGCGGTAATCGGATCACCCTGCTCAAAACGGGTCTTGAGTACTTGGTAGATTTGCTTGATGGCGTCCCGGAATATCGGCAGCGGGTTGGCATCCCCTTCAAGCTGACGGGCAAACTGCTCGGGGTCGAACCTCATATCTGTTGTCATGAGTAAAAGCCGGGATCAGGCGATGGATTGGGCAGGTTGTTCCCGCTCCTCATCCCTCAGGGTGAGCACTTCGTAGCCGTTCTCAGTGACCAGTATGGTGTGCTCCCATTGGGCAGAGAGACTGCGATCCTTGGTCACCACGGTCCAACCGTCCGGCAGCATTTTGACCTGGCGTTTTCCGGCATTGATCATCGGTTCGATGGTGAAGCACATTCCCGGGAGCAGTTTGATACCGGTTCCGGGGGACCCGTAGTGGAGTACCTGGGGGTCTTCGTGGAAACCCCGGCCGATTCCGTGACCGCAATACTCATGCACCACCGAGTAGTTGTGCGATTCGGCGTATTGCTGAATGGTATGACCGATATCGCCCAGATGAGCACCGGGTTTCACTTGGTTGATACCTAGCCAAAGCGCCTCATAGGTGATCTTTGTCAGGCGTCTGGCAAGAATCGACGGTTCGCCGACAAAGAACATCTTGCTGGTATCGCCATGAAAGCCATCTTTGATGGTGGTGATATCGATGTTGATAATGTCGCCGCTTTTCAGCTTTTTATTCCCCGGGATGCCATGGCACACCTGGTGGTTGACCGAGGTGCAGATAGACTTGGGAAAGCCGCGGTAATTCAAGGGGGCGGGAATGGCGTTCTGTACGTCGACAATATAGTCATGACAGCGCTGATCCAATTCATCGGTGGTGACACCCGGTTGCACATAGGGCGCAATCATCTCCAGTACTTCCGCAGCCAAGCGACCGGACACCCGCATCTTCTCGATCTCTTCGGGGGTTTTGATGATAACACTCATATTTACTGAATATCCTTTAGACGTCTGATAGGGTGCCGTCGGACGTTAGGTCGTTTATTTCCCACTCCTAGGCTAAGGATAGCTATTGTAAAGGTTAATTTAGTCATATTCACCTCCGCTCGCTATGGGGTTGAATCGTCTCGTATCCCGCCTGTCAGATGGCATTATGCGTGTTACATAATGCGAAGCGGATTGTCGCCCTCCAGCTTCTGTGGTATAAAACGCGCCCCTGATCCGTGAACGATACTTGAATTACGGCTGGGAGAGGCGGTGTTTTTACCGTCAAACTACTTCACACACGTACCGACACAGCTGTCGGGGTGCCTGGGGAACCGGGTCGCCAGTTGGGGTACGTGGAGGACTAACCCGTACAATTCGGAGCTATACATGAGCAACATCTCGATGCGTCAGATGCTTGAGGCTGGCGTGCACTTCGGTCACCAGACCCGTTACTGGAACCCCAAGATGGGGGCCTACATCTTCGGTCACCGCAATAAGATTCATATTCTGAATCTGGATAAGACCCTTCCTCTGTACAAAGAAGCCATGAATTACATGGGTTCGCTGGCTGCAAACGGTGGCAAAATCCTGTTTGTCGGCACCAAACGTGCTGCCAGTGAAACCGTCAAGGAAGAGGCAACCCGTTGCGGCATGCCCTATGTCAATCACAGATGGCTGGGCGGCATGTTGACCAACTTCAAGACCATCAAACAGCGTATCAAGCGCCTGAAGGATCTTGAGGCGATGTTTGAAGATGGCACCATTGAGCGCTTCAACAAGAAAGAGGCACTTGGCCTGCGCCGCGAGATGGAGAAGCTGGATCGCAGTTTGGGCGGTATCAAGGATATGACCAGCCTGCCTGACGTGCTGTTTGTCATCGATACCGGCCACGAAGATATTGCCGTTGCGGAAGCCCGTAAGCTGGGGATCCCGGTTGTGGGTGTGGTGGATACCAATAACAACCCGGACAATATCGATTACGTCATTCCTGGTAATGACGATGCTATCCGTGCAATCCAGCTTTATGTGCAGGGTGCGGCGGCAGCCGTACTGGAGGGCCGCGCCAGCGCTGCTCACCTGGGCGGCAAAGAAGGTAGTGTCGACGAGTTTGTTGAAGTGCCGGAAGAGAAGGCGCAGGCTGAAGAGTAACGCCTGTCTGCAGACTCCAGTCGAAAATGCGGCGGGCTCCTCTTTGCAGGTGCCCGCCCACTTTTAAAATTGATAGCGACACCCTAGTTAGATTAACCATCCAGGTTACCGTCCGGATCTGTTTGTCATACAAGTTGGCTAGCCCCGCTTTTGACTATCCGGAATTCACATCGCTATCTACCAACTAGCTTTAATTGAGCGAGGAACTACGAATCATGGCGATTACAGCCTCTCTGGTAAAGGAACTGCGTGAACGGACCGGTTCCGGCATGATGGAATGCAAAAAGGCGCTGGTCGAGGCCGATGGCGATATCGATGCAGCTATCGAAAATATGCGCAAATCAGGACAGGCAAAGGCCGCAAAAAAGGCGGGTCGTACCGCTGCTGACGGCCTTATAGTCATCCAGATGACCGATGACAGCAAAAAAGGTGTCATGGTTGAAGTGAACTGTGAAACCGATTTTGTTGCCAAGGATGAGAACTTCACCTCATTCGCCAACGCTGTAGCCCAGCGTGCTTTGGCGTCCGATGTGGCTAGCGTTGACGAGCTGTTGAATGCGCCGCTGCATGATGGAGAAGAGACCACCGTGAATACCGCGCGTGAGGCACTTATTGTAAAGATTGGCGAAAATATGAATGTCCGCCGGTTTGAGCGTTTTGAGTCCACCAGTGGTCGCTTGTCCAGCTATAGTCACGGTGCTCGAATCGGTGTAATCGTCGATATCGAAGGTGGTGATGACGATTTGGCAAAGGATATCGCCATGCATGTGGCTGCCAGCAATCCGACCTGCGTGTCCGAGGAACAGGTATCGGCCGAATTGGTGGAAAAAGAGCGTGAAATCTTCAAGGTTCAGGCTTTGGAGAGTGGCAAGCCTGAGAATATTGTGGACAAGATCGTCGAGGGTCGTGTACGCAAGTATCTTTCCGAAATCACGCTTCTGGGTCAGGCCTTTGTGAAGGATCCGGATATCACGGTTGAGAAGCTGTTAGCTGGCGCCGGTGCCAAGGTGAACAGTTTCAAGCGCTTCGAAGTTGGTGAAGGGATTGAGAAGAAACAGGAAAACTTTGCGGATGAGGTGATGGCCCAGGTTCGCGGAGAATAAGTAAAACAAACAGTCCCGGTTTTCCGGGACTGTTTTTTTGTCCAGGGATAGACTTTGCCGCGGAGACCATGGATGACCGAGAGTGGCTTTGGAAAGAGCATAGAGTTAAACCGCGATGTGCAGGGAAGCTTGATCGCACTGTTGAACGACGGTTTGCCGGGTTTTACATTTACTTAGAATTAGAGAATCTGTATGTCTGAACTGATCTACCGGCGCATCTTGCTCAAACTGAGCGGTGAAGCGTTGATGGGTACTGGAAACTTCGGTATTGATCCTGAGGTGATCGCCCGGGTGGCCGAGGATATCAAACAGCTTGTCGAAGACGGTATTCAGGTGGGTCTGGTTATCGGAGGCGGCAATATTTTTCGCGGCGAAGGTCTCGCTAAGGCCGGAATAGATCGGGTTTCCGGCGACCATATGGGGATGCTGGCAACGGTCATGAATGCCCTGGCCATGCAGAATTCACTGTTGAAGCTGGGTGTGCCTGCCCGTACCATGTCCGCTATCGGTATGGAACAGGTGTGTGAAACCTATGTGCGCCGGAAGGCGGTGGAACACCTGGAAAAGGGAGAAGTCGTCCTGTTTGCCGCCGGTACGGGAAATCCTTTTTTTACTACCGATTCGGCGGCTAGCCTGCGCGCGATTGAAATCGGTGCCGATCTGTTGATTAAGGCAACCAAGGTCGATGGTGTTTATTCGGCCGATCCGATGAAAGACCCCAAGGCCAAATTTTATCCTCGCATCAGTTATGATAAAGCGTTAGCGGATGATTTGAAGGTAATGGATGCGACGGCGATTGTCTTGTGCCGTGATAACGGTATGCCGCTGCGGATAATGAATATCAACACCCCGGGCGCCCTGTTGCGTCTGGTGAAGGGTGAGGAAATCGGTTCCCTTGTGGAGAGTGGAAATGATCGATGACATAAAAAAAGACGCGACAACGCGCATGGGAAAAAGTGTAGACGCTCTGGATCATGAGCTGGCGAAGGTAAGGACAGGTCGGGCTCATCCCAGTCTGTTGGATCACCTGACTGTATCCTACTATGGCTCAGATGTTCCCCTTAGCCAGGTTGCCAATGTGACGGTGGATGATGCCAGGACCTTGGCTATCACTCCCTGGGAAAAGAATATGGTGCAAACCATTGAAAAGGCGATCATGAATTCCGATTTGGGCCTCAACCCCAATTCGGCCGGTACGGTGATTCGTGTGCCACTGCCGCCGCTCACTGAAGAGCGCAGAAAGGATTTGATCCGGGTTGTGCGTGGTGAGGCGGAGCAGGCCCGCGTTGCAGTGCGAAATATTCGCCGTGACGCCAATAGTGAACTGAAGAATCTGGTGAAGGAGAAACTGATCTCGGAAGATGACGAGCGCCGTGGCCAGGAGATCATTCAAAAGTTGACAGATCAGCACATCAAGGAGATCGATGAGCATCTGGCGGTTAAAGAAAAAGATCTGATGTCGATCTGACCCGATGCTTCAGGTCCTCTTGGACAGGGATGGCCTGAGCATCGCCGGCGAGCGGGTATACCAGACCGGAGAATGTTTTAATGGAGGTTGATGGAGTGACCCGGTTGCCGCGGCATGTTGCTATTGTGATGGATGGCAATGGGCGATGGGCAAAACAGCGCAATCTACCACGTCATGCCGGGCATAAGGCTGGCGTCAAGTCGGTCCGCACCAGTGTCGAACAATCCGTCAAGCATGGGATTGAAGTGCTGACGCTGTTTGCCTTCAGCAGTGAAAATTGGAAGCGCCCGCAAAAAGAGGTTTCGCTGCTGATGGATCTGTTTATGGTTGCGCTACAGCGTGAGGTGAAGCGTCTGAAGCGCAATAATGTCCAGCTGCGCATCATTGGCGATCGCACCGCCTTTTCCGAAAAACTCCAGCAGCGTATGGCAACGGCCGAAGCCGATACGGCTGACAACGACGGTCTAGTGCTGCAGATAGCCGCCAATTACGGTGGTCGCTGGGATATTGTCCAGGCGGTTCGTCATCTCGCAGGAAAGGTTGAGTCCGGCACGCTCTCGGCTGATCAGATCAGTGAAGCAATGATCTCAGATGAGCTCTCCTTTTCAGATCTGCCCGACCCGGACCTGTTTATCCGCACCGGCGGAGAACAGCGCATCAGTAATTTTATGCTTTGGCAGTCTGCCTACACCGAACTCTATTTTACCGATGCCTACTGGCCGGATTTTGATGCCGCCGCCTACGATACCGCACTGGCCTATTTTTCCAGCCGCCAGCGTCGCTTCGGCATGACAGGAGAACAGGTGCAGGTCAATAACCATCCTGAATCGATAGACTAAATATGTTGCTGCACAGAATCCTGACTGCTCTGGTCCTGCTGCCTTTGGTAATTGGCGGTGTGTTGTATCTGCCAACGGACGGCTTTGCACTGCTATTGGGCAGCGTCATCTTACTGGGGGGCCACGAATGGACCCGCCTGGCGGCATTGACGTCGCCGCTACGGCGATTTTTCTATCTGATATCGATAGCCGGTGTCATGGTTCTGCTGCATCTTCTGCTGCAAGATCCAACGTTGAGTCTGGGATTGTTCATTATGGCTAGCGTCGGCTGGCTGGTGGTCTCTTGGCAGATTGTCCGCTACAGGCCGGATCAATCGGCAGAGCCCGGCCAGGCGGGTAAGCTGCTGATCGGCTACTTTGTTTTGTTGCCCACCTGGGCGGCGCTGGTGTATGTGCATGGCAGCGGCGAGACCGGACCGGTATTGGTGCTGTATACCCTGTCGCTCTCCTGGGTTGCCGATACCGGCGCCTATTTCGCTGGCAGACAGTGGGGTAAGGTGAAACTATCGCCCCATATTAGTCCAAAAAAGACCCGCGAAGGTGTGTATGGCGCGCTGGCGGCAGTGGGCATATGGAGTGGGTGGCTCATCTGGTTGCGCCCTGAAACGGGCTCCATGCCGCAAATCGTCTTGCTTTGTTTGCTGGTCTGTCTGGTATCGGTTGTGGGTGATCTGTTTGAAAGTCTGCTGAAAAGACAGGCTGGCATCAAAGATAGCGGAAACCTGTTGCCTGGACATGGCGGTATACTGGACAGAATTGACAGTCTGACAGCTGTAGCGCCGGTCTTTACGCTAGGTTTGCTTCTGCTTGGGGGATTATAAGTGATTGGCTTGACAGTGCTGGGTTCAACCGGCTCCATCGGTATTAGTACCTTGGATGTGGTGGCGCGGCACCCGGATAGGTATCGGGTTGTTGCGTTGACGGCCAATCAGGATGTGGATGGATTGTTTGAACAATGTCGCCGCTTTGAGCCCGACTACGCGGTGATGGCGAATGCCGATGCCGCACAGAGTTTGGAGCAACGCCTCCAGGCGACGGGATTGACAATAAATGTGTTGACCGGTGTGGAAGGGTTGGAACACGTGGCGGCCATGAGCGAAGCCGACTATGTGATGGCGGCCATTGTCGGCGCTGCCGGTCTGTTGCCGACGTTGGCGGCAGCCAAGGCTGGAAAAAGAGTCCTGTTGGCCAACAAAGAGGCGCTAGTGGTAGCGGGCGAATTGTTCATGCGCGCGGTTGACCAGGGTGGCGCAGAAATCCTGCCGATCGATAGTGAGCACAATGCCGTGTTTCAATGCATGCCGGGTGACTATCGCCGGGGGTTGGATCAGGTGGGGGTGTCCCAGATCCTGTTGACGGCGTCCGGCGGCCCGTTCCGTACGTTGTCGCTGGACCAACTGCAGGATGTGACGCCCGACCAGGCTTGCGCCCATCCCAATTGGGATATGGGGCGTAAGATCTCCGTGGATTCAGCCACTATGATGAACAAGGGCCTGGAGGTGATCGAAGCTTGTTGGTTGTTTCATACCACTCCGGACAAGGTCCAGGTGGTGTTGCATCCGCAGAGTGTAATCCACTCCATGGTCGCCTATACAGATGGCTCAGTCCTGGCCCAGTTGGGCAATCCCGATATGCGGACTCCCATTGCACACGCCTTGGCGTGGCCCGAACGGATCGCTTCAGGGGTGGCGCCGCTGGATCTGTTCGCGACTGCCAGACTGGATTTTGAGCCGCCCAATATGGAGCGATTTGCCTGTCTGCGCCTGGCTTACCAGGCGATCGAAGCGGGCGGTACCTGTCCGGCGATTCTGAATGCGGCTAATGAAATTGCCGTTGCCGCCTTTCTCGACGGAAAACTTGGATTTACCGGCATTCCTGAGGTCATTGAATCTGTGCTGGATCTAATGCCGGGTGATGGAAACAGCGACCTGAATACCTTGCTAGCGGTGGATCACGAGGCGCGTATACGGACGGAACAATTGATCCGCGATCGGGTCTGACATAGTCGCTATGACATCATTTTTGTTTACAATTGCCTCTTTTATCCTTGCCCTTGCGATCCTGATTGCCGTTCATGAATTTGGACACTTCTGGGTGGCGAGGAAACTGGGTGTCAAAGTGCTGCGGTTTTCCATTGGTTTCGGTAAACCGCTGTTGGTGTTTAGAGGGAAACCCTCATCGGTGCCTGCAGAAGCGGGTACGCGACTTTCTGAGGTGGATCAGGGCACGGAATATGTCGTTGCCGCCATTCCCCTGGGCGGCTACGTAAAAATGTTGGATGAGCGGGAGGGGGATGTTCCCGCGCGCTGTCAGCATCAAGCCTTCAATCGTCAGTCAGTCGCTGTACGATCAGCCATTGTAGTGGCGGGGCCACTGTTTAATTTTGCTTTCGCGCTGTTGGCGTTCTGGTTTATCGGTATTTACGGCGATACCGGATCGAGACCATGGATCGGCCAGGTATCCGAGTCGACCATCGCCGCAGAAGCAGGTTTTGTTTCCGATGATGAGATAATTGCGGTGGGTGATACGCTGACGCCTACCTGGGAGTCGGCTGTTTATGCATTGTTGACGGATGCCACAGCGGGCGAAGATGTCGTCGTCAGGGTAAAGGATGCTGAGGGTCTTGAGCGAATACGCATTCTCCCCGGGGAGCGTTTGCTACATCTGGCAGAGGATGGCCGCCTGCTGGAACATATCGGACTTAAACCCAAACGCCCTCTGATAGAGCCGGTTATCGGACAGGTTGTTGAGGGGGAGGCGGCGGCCTCTGCCGGTCTGCAAGTCGGAGATCGGGTACTGACGATCGATGGTCATGATCTGAAGTCATGGTCCGAGCTGGTTGATTATGTTCAGCAACACCCCGCCTCTCTGGTCAAAATGGAGGTATCCCGCGAAGGCCGTAGACAACCTGTTGAGCTCATTGTCGGTCAAGTGGTGCGTGGTGAGCAGACGGTTGGACGTATTGGTGCCGGACCTCATGTACCTGACGGATTGTTCGACAATTACCGTGTCGAGGTGCGCTACGGCCCCTTCGATGCGGCGATCATGGCGGTTTCAAAAACCACCCATATGTCACTGTTTATGCTTAAAATGTTGGGCAGGATGGTGACTGGAGAAATCTCCTTCCGAAATCTCAGTGGTCCTATTTCTATTGCCCAGACAGCGGGCAAAACAGCCAGTTTCGGTGTGATTCAGTTCCTGAAGTTTTTAGCCCTGGTCAGCATTAGCCTGGGGGTCCTCAATTTACTGCCGGTCCCGATACTGGATGGTGGCCATCTGTTCTATTTCCTGGTTGAGGCGATAAAGGGGAGTCCGGTATCCGAAGCGGCCCAAGCTTTTGGTCAGCGTATTGGATTGGCTATTTTACTGGGTCTGATGACCTTGGCGTTCTATGTGGATATCACCCGATTGTTCAATTCATAATTAATTCTGCCTGCCCCTTGGGCGTGGTGGAAAGATTATTTATACTAGGACACTTTTCCACTTTACTGGCGCGAATTGGGGATGGGTGGGATAGCGGAAACAGCATAAATATCATAGCGATACGGTGATTTCTATTTGACTTGGAGAGATCGGCGTGCGCGGCCACCATCGATGCCACAGGGGCTTATGGGATCAGTAAAGGTTTATCCGGATTCCGTCACGATGGGGTCTCCTTTGTCATGGATAGACTTACTAAACAAAAACTTATAAAGATAATATGAACCTGGTTAATAAATTGCGTCAGTTACTGCTCCTCTTCATCCTGGTTCTCCCTCAGCTGGCGTTGGGCGATACCTTTGTTGTCAAGGATATCCGTGTAGACGGTCTGCAACGTATCTCTCCCGGAACCGTGTTTAACTATTTGCCGGTTAAGATTGGGCAAGAGATCGAATCTGACTCAACCGGTGAGATTATCCGAGCACTCTACAAGACCGGTTTCTTCAAGGATGTAAAACTGGAACGGAAAGGGGATGTGCTGATTGTCTTTGTGACCGAGCGTCCGGCAATCGCCAAGATCGAAATTCAGGGGAATAATGCGCTTGAGACCGACCCGTTACTGCTTGCTCTGAAAGATATCGGGCTTGCGGAAGGGCGGGTGTTCAATCGGTCGGTGTTGGACAAGATAGAGCAAGAGCTGCAACGGCAGTATTTCAATCTCGGTAAATATGCGGTCAAGCTATCCTCTACGGTAACACCGCTTGAACGCAACCGGGTGGCAATCAGTATTGATATTTCTGAGGGCGGCACGGCACGAATTAAGAATATAAACATCATTGGTAACCGCGCCTTCGAAGAAGAGGACCTGTTGGATGAGTTCTCTCTGAATACCACCGGTTTTCTCTCATCCTTCACCAAGGATGACCAGTACTCGCGTCAAAAACTTTCCGGGGATCTGGAAAAACTGCGCTCGTACTATCTGGATCGTGGCTATATTAACTTTAAAATCACCTCAACCCAGGTCTCCATTACGCCGGACAAGAAGGATATCTATGTCACGGTGAATATCGAAGAAGGCGATGTATATACCATTAAGGATATTTTGCTGACCGGTGATCTGGTCTTGCCCAAGGAAGCGTTCTTTCCAATGATTCACTTGGTTCGGGGAGAGGTCTTCTCCAGGAAAGAAGTGATCGGTAGTGCCGAGCGCGTCAATAAACTGCTTGGCAACAATGGATATGCCTTTGCCAATGTAAACAGTATTCCGGACATCGACGAAGAGAAGAAACAGGTAGCGATCACCTATTTTGTGGATCCGGGAAAAAGGGTCTACGTGCGACGGGTCAATATGAAGGGTAACAGCGACACCCGTGACGAAGTGCTGCGTCGTGAAATGCGTCAGATGGAGTCGGCCTGGTACTCGGCAGAGCAAGTGACTCGTTCACGGGAGCGGTTGCAGCGGTTGGGCTTCTTTGATGAAGTGAATGTGGAGACGCCTGCTGTACCGGGTTCAACCGATCAAGTGGATGTGAATATCTCGGTAGTGGAGAAACCGATGGGTAACTTGGCAGCCGGTCTCGGTTTCTCACAGTCCGATGGTGTGATTTTCAGTACCAGCTTGACCCAGAAAAACTTCCTGGGAACCGGTAAACAGGTGTCATTGGCCTTTGATAACAGCTCGTCAAGCACCCATTATCGGGTGGGTTATGTCAATCCCTACTATACGGTTGACGGTATCAGCCGTGGTTTCAATCTGAGTTACCAGAAAACCGACTTTGATGAGGTGGATACGGCCAAGTACCTGACCGATACCGGTACCGTCGGGGTAGTCTTCGGGGTGCCGATCACCGAGACGGATCGGGTCAATTTTACCGCCGATCTGTTACACACTTCGTTTAAGCCGGCGGCATCTCCTTCAGACGTGGTAAGCGCTTTTAAAACAGAAAACGGTGATTCCTTCCTGGACTTGAAGATTGGCACCAGTTGGACCCGGGATTCCCGCGACTCTGCGCTCCTGCCCACCAAAGGCGGTGTGCAGAGTTTGACCGCCTCGGCGACGATACCGGGTAGCGATCTGGAGTATTACAAGATCGCTTACAAAAACAAACGTTATTTCCCGCTCAATAACGCCTTCACCCTAGCGCTCAATGGCGATCTGGCCTATGGTGACGTCTACGGTGATACCTCACGTCTACCGCTGTGGGAAAATTTCTTCGCAGGCGGCATCAAGACGGTCAGGGGGTTCAAGGATCATAGCCTAGGGCCACGAGACTCCAGCAATGATCCGGTAGGTGCCAATATCAAGATAGTCGGTAATGCCGAACTGTTCTTTCCCGCACCTTTTAAGCTGATGGAGAAATCGATTCGCCTCGGCCTATTCCTTGATGCAGGTAATGTTTTTTCTACCAACGGCGGAGCCGATATCGATCTGGGTGAGATGCGTTACTCGGTCGGGGCATCGGCCATGTGGCTTTCCCCCATGGGAGCATTGGGTATGAGCCTGGGTGTTCCGCTTAACGACAAGCCGGGTGATGAGACGGAGGTATTCCAATTCACCTTCGGTAATGCATTCTAAGTTTTAGGAGATGAAATTGAAGAAGACAGCCTTAAGCATTCTCGCGATTTTTCTGTTTAGTCTGAACGCTATTGCGATGGCCGGCGAATTTAAAGTGGGCGTGGTTGACCTGAATAAAGTGATGGAAAAATCACCGCAGGCCGAGGCTATCAGCAGTTCGTTGAAAAAGGAGTTCCAAGCGCGGGATCAGGATTTGATCGCCAAGGCCAAACAGTTGAAACAGCTGGAGGATAAGCTGGCTCGGGATGCTGCCGTGATGAGTCCGGAAGAGGCTAAACGGCTTGAGAACGATATCCGTGCCCGACGCCGTAAACTCACCACCTCCCGTGCTGAATTCCGTGAGGATGCCAACCTGCGTCGGAATGAGGCGGTCAATCGTTTGCTACGCAAGGTGGGCGAAGTGGTTTCCCAGATTGGTGAAGAGGAGCAGGTTGATGTGATCCTCACCGACGGGGTCGCCTATTTTAATAAGCGGGTTGATCTGACTGCAAAAGTGTTACAGCGTCTTGAAGAGCTCTATAAAGCCTCAAAGTAGGGCGTGCCGGTGAAAGCAACGACGTATCGTCTTGCCGATTTGGCGACACGTATAGGGGTGGAGCTGCTGGGCGATGGCGATACGCGAGTTACCCACGCCGATACCATTCAGGATGCCAAGAAGGGGGCGATCTGTTTTCTGGCTAACAGCAAATATCGCCACTATTTGCCTGATACGGGTGCTTCGGCGGTTATACTGGGGCGCGAGGATGCCGCCCACTCTCCTATTCCCGGTTTGATATCGGATAACCCCTACCTCACTTATGCCAGAGTGGCTTCTCTGCTCTATCCGGTGGCACAGGTGGTTGGTGGTGTACACATATCTGCGGTTGTATCCGAGAGCGCGGTCGTTGATCCGGGAGCCTGGATAGGTCCCTGTTGTGTGATAGGCGCCAATGTTGAGATTCATGCCGACGTGTCGATCGGTCCCGGATGCGTGATTGATGACAATAGCGTCATTGGCGAACAGACTCGTTTGGTGGCCAAAGTGACCGTCTGTTCAGGCTCGGTAATTGGGAAACGGGTGTTGATACACCCCGGTGCCGTAATCGGTAGTGATGGGTTCGGGAATGCCAATGACCAAGGTACCTGGGTTAAGGTGCCGCAGATCGGTGCTGTCATTATTGGTGACGACGTGGAGATTGGCGCTAATACCACGATTGATCGGGGTGCCCTACGAGATACCGTGATAGCGGACGGTGTTCGATTGGATAATCAGATCCAAATTGCACATAACGTGCGTATCGGCGAGCATACCGCTATTGCGGGATGTGCCGGTGTTGCCGGCTCCACCACTATTGGGAAATATTGCACCTTGGGCGGTGGAGTGGGCCTGTCCGGACATTTGGAGATTGGGGACAACGTCCACTTCTCCGGCCAGACGCTGGTTACCCGTTCATTTAAGGATCCCGGGTACTATAGCGGCAATCTTCCGGCGGTAACGAACGGCGAATGGCGTAAAACGATCGCCCGTATTCGTCGTTTGGAAAATGTCATTCAACGTTTGAATACGTTGGAAAAAGAGGTGTTCAGGGAAAAGGTTGACAAAAAAACGGATGGCCCGGTTTAGCCTGGTCAGCCCGATAACGGTTTACATGTGATCGCTGGTAGATGAGTTGCCGCGACAGGGGGAGTCATTTGAGTACAATGGATATCAACAAGGTGCTGACGCTGTTGCCGCACCGTTACCCTTTTCTCTTGATTGACCGGGTGCTCGATTTCGAGAAGGATACACGATTGCTGGCGCTGAAGAATGTGACCTACAATGAGCCCTTTTTTAATGGGCACTTTCCCATTAGGCCGGTGATGCCGGGCGTGCTGATTGTCGAGGCGATGGCCCAGGCGACCGGGTTGTTGGCCATGGAGTCCAATCCGGAAACGGTGAACGATACCACTGTCTACCTGTTTGTGGGTATCGATAAGGCGCGCTTCAGACGTCCTGTTGAACCCGGCGATCAGTTGATGATCGAGGTGAAACAGAATTCAATTAAGCGGGGTATCGGTGTATTCTCCTGCATCGCCAAGGTTGATGGGCAGGTAGCCGCTACGGCGGAAATAATGTGTACAGCCAGAGATTTTGCTCCTTGATTGATCTCAAAGCCGCCATTGATCCTAATGCAGAGCTGGATGAAGGGGTCTCTGTGGGGCCTTTCACCGTCATCGGCCCTGGAGTCCGGATCGGTAAGGGTACCCATATCGGTCCACATGCCGTGATCAAGGGGCCCACGACCATAGGAGAAAATAACCGCATCTTTCAATTTGCCTCTGTAGGAGAGGACCCACAGGACAAGAAATATGCCGGCGAAGAGACCCGTCTGGAAATCGGTGACCGGAATGTGATTCGTGAGTTCACCACCATTAACCGGGGCACCGCCCAGGATGCGGTGGCGACACGGATCGGCAACGATAATCTGTTCATGGCTTATACCCATGTTGCGCACGATTGTCAGCTCGGAAACCATATCATCATGGCCAATGCCGCCTCGCTGGGAGGGCATGTGGTGATCGGCGACTGGGCGATCCTGGGCGGATTTACGATGGCGCATCAGTTTTCCCATATTGGCGCCCACAGTTTTTGTGCGATGGGATCGGTGATCAACAAGGATATCCCGCCGTATGTCACCGTGAGTGGACATCCCGCCAGGCCCTACGGAATCAACTCAGAGGGTTTGCGTCGACGGGATTTCTCAAATAGTGCGATTCAGAATATCAAGCGTGGCTTCAAGGCTATTTACAAGCAACAGCACACTATTGATGAAGCGCTGCAAGCGTTACGGTTGCTGCAGCAGGATTGCCCGGAAATCGGGCTATATATCGACTTTCTGGAGCAGAGCGAGCGCGGCATTGTCCGGTGATCTGTGTGCCCGGATGCCTCATGTACCGCGACCTAACCTTCTATAATAGATGTTTTTTTCCCGGCCAATGCCCAATCCGGTGGTTGCTTTGGTTGGCCCGATATTTGTTGTCGGGCGATCGCGCCTCGCTGTACAGAACCTATAAAAAATAACCGACATGCTGAAAATTGGAATTGTTGCCAATGAACCATCGGGCGATATCTTGGGCGCCGGGGTGATTCAGGCGATCAAGAAACGCTATCCGGATGCCTGCTTCGAGGGTGTCGGTGGACCGTTGATGACGGAGCAGGGGTGCAACAGCCTTTTTGCGATGGAACGGTTGTCCGTTATGGGATTGGTCGAAGTGCTCAAACACCTCCCCGAGCTGTTATCGATCCGCAAACAGTTGCGGAACCATTTTCTGCAGTCGCCGCCGGATGTGTTTATCGGTATCGATGCGCCCGACTTCAACCTAGGGTTGGAGACGGCATTGAAAAAGGCGGGCATCCCTACTGTGCATTATGTCAGTCCCACGGTTTGGGCCTGGCGTCCCGGTCGGGTGAAGAAGATCCGGGCTGCGGTTGATCTGATGCTCAGTATTTTTCCCTTTGAGGCGGAATTCCTGGAAAAACACCGGATCCCGGTGCGCTATGTCGGTCATCCGCTGGCGGATGAGATCCCCCTGGAAAATGACCGGTCGGCAGCACGTGCAGCACTGAATGTGACCGACAAGCCTCATGTGGTGGCCCTGCTACCCGGTAGCCGAATGGGCGAAATTGAGTCATTGGCAGCGATCTTCATTCAGGCTGCTGTACGGCTGACCGCGCGGTATCCGGATGTGCATTTCCTGGTTCCACTGATCAACCGCCGTACCCGAACGGCATTCGAAGCCATACTGAATCGAGAGGCACCAGACCTGTCCGTCTCCTTGATTGATGGGCAGTCGCGGAGGGCGATGATCGCGGCGGATGCGGTATTGACTGCATCGGGCACGGCGACGCTGGAAGCGATGTTGCTGAAGCGGGCAATGGTGGTGGCTTATCGCCTCAATGCGTTGACCTATTGGATCGTCAACCGCTTTAAATTGGTCAAGATTCCTTATGTGTCCATGGCCAACCTGCTGGCGGGTGAAGCGTTGGCTCCTGAATTTATCCAGGATGCGGCGACCCCAGAAGCCTTGGCACAGGCATTGAGCGAACTACTGGAATCACCGGAGCGGGTTGGTCATATCCAGCAGCGCTACCGGGAGTTGCATGAAGCTTTACAGCAAGATTCCAGCCGTCAAGCCGCGGATGCGGTACTTTCCCTGATTGAAAAAACTGAGGTGTAGGAACAATGTCTGAGGTGATTTTGGTAGCCGGGGTGGATGAGGTTGGTCGAGGGCCTTTGGCCGGGCCGGTTGTCGCGGCGGCCGTCATCCTGCATCCGGATCGCCCGATTTCCGGGTTGGCAGATTCGAAAAAACTGACCGAAAAACGGCGTGAGCATTTGGCGCAGGAGATTAAGGAGAAAGCCTTGTGCTGGGCGTTGGGACGAGCGGAAGTGGAAGAGATCGACCAGCTTAATATCCTGCATGCCAGCCTGCTGGCAATGAAAAGAGCGGTGGCGTCCCTGTCCACGCAGCCGGTACATGCCTTAATCGATGGCAACCGTTGTCCGGATCTTCCTTGCAGCGCCGAGGCGATCGTCGGTGGAGATGCCAGTGAGCCGGCGATCAGTGCGGCATCCATTCTGGCAAAGGTGGCGAGGGATTGGGAGATGATGCAGTTGGATGAGCGGTATCCGGGCTACGGGCTGGCTAAACATAAGGGTTACCCGACCAAACTCCATGTCGAGGCGTTATCGGAGATCGGTGTCAGCCCCATCCACCGTCGCTCGTTCGGCCCAGTGAAAAAGCTTCTGGCGGGGGCTGAAGTTTCTAATACAGCGAGTGAACGCGAATAAAGGTTTAGGTAAATCTGTTGCTCTCTGAATCGGGTGGCAGTCATCTCGTGTTGCGTCATCTAGGTGATAAAGGTTCCTCGTTCCCACTCTCCGCGTGGGAACGCATACCCTGCCCGGCGGCGCCTTTGCTCTCTTGTCGGTTCCCGTTTTGTGTATGAGATCTGAGCTGTTCCACGGACAGGACATTTCGGACCGGGTATGATCGCAATCTGAAATTCCGACAGCGACTGGGGTACAATATCGCCACTATGAAAAATTGGCAGGAGATACAATTTTCACGGCCGCCAGCCGCGGTTGCCGAGGGATGTGCCGCATGAATCCGGCCTTCGTCCATCTGCGTGTCCACTCCGAATACTCCCTGGTCGATGGACTGGTACGGATCAAGCCATTGGTCGCACGGGTGGCCGAGCTCGGCATGCCGGCCGTGGCGGTGACTGATCAGTCCAACCTGTTCTCGCTGGTTAAATTTTATAAAGCTGCCATCGCCGCCGGGGTGAAGCCGATCAGCGGGGTGGATGTCTGGATTCGTGATCCGGAAGACCCCAATAACCCGTTCCGTCTGTTGTTGCTGGTACAGAATCCCCAGGGCTACCGCAATCTCACCTGCCTGGTTTCACGTAGCTACCGGGAGGGCCAGCATCTGGGGAAGGCGATGCTGGAGGGCAGTTGGTTTACCCGAGAGAGCTGTGAGGGATTGATTGCGCTGTCTGGTGGACGTGCCGGCGATATTGGTCGAGCCCTGTTGGCCGGGAACCCCGGCGAGGCGGATCGGCGTCTGCGCCGCTGGCTAGAGTTGTTCGCGGACCGTTTTTATCTGGAACTGCACCGTACCGGCCGGGAGGGTGAGGAGCGCTGTCTCCACGCCAGCGTTGAGCTGGCTAGCCGGATGGATGTGCCGGTGGTAGCCACCAACGATGTGCGCTTTCTTACTCCGGACGATTTCGAAGCCCATGAGGTCCGGGTCTGCATCCATGAAGGGCGCACCCTGGACGATTCGCGTAGGCCAAAACATTACAGCCAGGAACAGTATCTGCGCACGCCGGAAGAGATGGGGGCGCTGTTCGCCGATATCCCGGAAGCGCTCGAGAACAGCGTGGAGATTGCGCGCCGATGCAATATCGAGCTGACCCTGGGGGAAAATTTCCTGCCCGATTTTCCCATCCCTGAGGGGATGACCATCGAGGAGTACTTTTCCAAAGAATCGATCCGCGGTCTGGAGCAGCGCCTGGAGATCATCCTGGAGCGCGACGACCCCGAGTACGCGAGCAAGCGCAAGGTCTACGATGATCGTCTCCAGGTCGAGCTGGACGTCATTAACCAGATGGGTTTCCCTGGTTACTTCCTGATCGTGGCCGACTTCATCCAGTGGGCCAAGGATAACGGCATCCCGGTGGGGCCGGGACGTGGTTCCGGTGCCGGCTCCATCGTCGCCTATGCCCTGAAGATCACAGACCTCGATCCCATTGAGCACGAGCTGCTGTTCGAACGTTTCCTCAATCCAGAGCGTGTCTCCATGCCCGACTTCGATGTGGACTTCTGCATGGACAACCGGGACAAGGTGATCGATTACGTGGCGCGCAAGTATGGCCGCGATTCGGTCTCCCAGATCATTACCTACGGTTCCATGGCAGCCAAGGCGGTGGTTCGGGATGTGGGGCGTGTCCTCGGTCATCCCTACGGCTTTACCGACCGCATCGCCAAGATGATTCCGTTCGAGATCGGCATGACGCTCAAGAAAGCGTTGGAGGAGAGCGAGGATCTGGCGGCTGCCTTCAGGGATGAGGAGGAGGTGACCCAGCTGATCGAAATGGCCAGGAAGCTGGAGGGTGTGGCGCGCAACGCCGGTAAGCATGCTGGTGGCGTGGTGATTGCGCCGGGCCTGTTGACCGATTTTACACCACTCTACTGTGAACCGGGGGGTGCCAACCTGGTAACCCAGTTCGACAAGGACGATGTGGAGCAGGTCGGTCTGGTAAAGTTCGACTTCCTCGGCCTGCGTACCCTCACTATCGTCGATTGGGCACTGAAGACGGTCAACCGCAAGCGCCGGGAACAGGGTCAGGAAGCGGTGGATATCAGCTTGATCCCCATGGATGACGAAGCCGCCTTCTCGCTGTTGAAGAAGTGTGAAACCACGGCCGTGTTCCAGCTCGAATCCCGCGGCATGAAGGAGCTGATCAAAAAGCTGCAGCCGGATTGTTTCGACGATATCACGGCGCTGGTGGCCCTGTTTCGCCCCGGTCCGCTGCAGTCGGGCATGGTGGATGACTTCATCGCCCGCAAGCACGGGCGTCAGGAGGTAGTCTACCCGCATCCGGACCTGGAACCGATTCTGCGCTCCACCTACGGGGTGATCCTGTACCAGGAGCAGGTGATGCAGATCGCCCAGGTGCTGGCCGGCTACTCCCTGGGCGGCGCCGACCTGCTGCGCCGCGCCATGGGCAAGAAGAAGCCGGAGGAGATGAAGAAGCAGGGCGAGATCTTCCGTACCGGTGCTGTGGCCCGGGGCGTGGACGAAGAGGTCGCGACCTACATCTTCGATCTGATGGAGAAGTTTGCCGGTTACGGTTTCAACAAGTCCCACTCCGCCGCCTATGCCCTGGTTTCTTACCAGACCATGTGGCTCAAGGCTCACTATCCCTCGGCATTCATGGCGGCGGTGCTGTCGGCGGATATGGATACGACCGACAAGGTGGTAACCCTGATCGAAGAGTGCCGCAGCATGAACCTGGTGGTCAATCCACCTCATGTCAATCACTCTGAGTACATGTTCACCGTCGGCGGCGACAGTGAAGTGATCTACGGACTGGGGGCGATCAAGGGGGTGGGCGAGTCGGCCATCGAAAGTATTATCGAGGCACGGCAATCAGGGGGACGGTTCAAGGATATCTTTGAATTTTGTCGCCGCATCGATCAGCGCAAAGTCAATCGGCGGGTGCTGGAGTCACTGCTGCGGGCCGGCGCCCTGGATGAGTTGGGGGCCAATCGGGCCAGCCTGATGAACCAGTTGCCACTGGCGCTGAAGATGGCTGAGCAGCACCACGCCAGCTTGGCGGCGGGGCAGGAGGATCTGTTCGGTATGGCTGATCCCCAGCCGCAGACGGCCGAAGATTGGCAGATGATTCCCGATGATTGCGAGGAGTGGGAGGACGAGATCCGCCTGCAGGGAGAGAAGGAGACCCTGGGACTTTACCTGACCGGTCATCCTATCGATCGCTACGTGCCGGAGATGAGTGGACTGGGTGTCACCCGTATCGGCAATCTCTCTTTGGACGGGGGAGGTGATGGAGGCGGCGCTTACCAGAAACGTTCCAGACAGCGGGTCATGGTGGCCGGGTTGGCGCTATCGGTGAGCCATCGTCAGACCCAACGCGGACGCATGGGTACCCTGGTGTTGGATGACCGGAGTGGCAGGATCGAGATTACCCTGTTCTCCGATGCGTATGAAGCGTTCAAGGACTTGCTGGTCAGTGATCGGATACTGTTGGTGGCGGGTAATCTCAACTATGACGAGTACCGAGGCGGGTTGAGTATTCGGGTCGATCAGGTGATGGAGTTCCAGCAGGCCAGGGAGTTGAACGCCAGCGCCTTGAGATTGAGTTGGGATCATCGCCTGTTGTCTCAGAGGCAGACCACGCCGGGCGATTTTGCCAAAGAGTTGCAGACGGTGCTGGCGCCTTATCAAGGGGGAGCTTGTGATCTGCAGCTCTGTTATCGAGGTAGTGGCGTGGCGGGCTCATTGCGTTGCAGTGAAGCTTGGCGGGTACACCCGGCCGACGAATTGTTGCGGCAGCTTTCCAGACTGTTAGGCATGGAATCGGTGCAGGTGATTTACTCAAGGGGGCGGGTGGCTGAACAGCAGGACGTTGGCTTGCCGGCGTGATCCATAATCACCCATCCTACGGACTTATGCGGCACTACAAACGGTTGCCGAACATAGCAGGCTACGGCCCGATGATCTGTTATATCCAAACCTAATCCGGTATATTTCGCCCATGGACATGAACTTTCTTGAATTTGAACAACCCATTGCCGAGCTTGAGGCGAAGATTGAAGAGTTGCGCCTGGTCGGTAATGACAATGAGATCAACATCCAGGACGAAATTACCCGTCTGGAGACCAAGAGCCGCTCCCTGACCGAGTCGCTCTATCAGAATCTGAAGCCGTGGCAGGTCGCCCAGGTGGCGCGGCATCCGTTGCGCCCCTATATGCTCAATTATATTGAGTATATTTTTGACGACTTTCATGAGATGCACGGTGACCGGGCCTTTGCCGATGATCACGCCATTGTCGGTGGCGTAGCCCGTCTGGATGGACGTTCGGTTATGTTGATCGGCCAGCAGAAGGGACGGGACACCAAAGAGAAATTATTCCGTAATTTCGGTATGCCGCGGCCGGAAGGTTATCGTAAGGCGTTGCGCCTGATGGAGACCGCCGAACGTTTCAAGTTGCCCATCCTGACTTTTATCGATACCCCCGGTGCTTATCCCGGTATCGGTGCGGAAGAGCGGGGCCAGAGCGAGGCGATCGCCAAGAACCTGCTGGTGATGGCAGGGCTCAAGACACCTATCGTCTGTACTGTGATGGGGGAAGGGGGCTCCGGTGGAGCGTTGGCGATCGGTGTCGGTGATCGGGTGATGATGTTGGAATACAGTACCTATTCGGTCATTTCACCGGAGGGGTGTGCCTCGATTCTCTGGAAGAGTGCCGACAAGGCACCGCTGGCGGCAGAGGCGATGGCGATCACCTCGGATCGGCTGAAAGAGCTGAATCTGATCGATACCATTATTCCGGAACCGCCCGGCGGCGCCCATCGCGATCCGGAAGCGGCCGCGGGCAATCTCAAACAAGCCCTGCTGGATTCACTCCATCAGTTGGATCAAAAGCCGATGGATCAACTACTCGAAGAGCGTTATCAGCGACTGATGAGTTATGGCGATTTCCAGAGTTGATCTCTCGCCGGTTATGTCGCTCCCTACGATCCATTAAAAGTAGGTAGGGTGGGCACGTTTTTGTGCCCACGCGATCTCTGCGTTGTTAAATGAAATGACATGTAGGGGGTGGCGTCAAATGGGGTCAAGGCTGTTGAATCGAAGCCGGCTTATTGAAGCCATTTGACTCCGACCCCTCTGTACAGAATACGTCATGCCATTCACCCCCGAATCTCTGCTGAGTACGCTATCAAGATGGCCTAGGCCGACTGGCATCCTGCTTGGCTTTAGTGGTGGCATGGATTCTCACGTGCTGCTGCACGCCCTGGCACAGTTGGCCGGGCGCCTGCCGGCTCCGATAAGAGCGATTCATGTTGATCATGGCCTGCAGGCGCAATCGGCTACCTGGTCCAGGCATTGTGAATCAGTCTGCGAGCAGTTGGCTATTCCGGTTGAGGTATTTGCACTGCAGCTCAAACCCGTCAAAGGAGAGAGCCTGGAAGCCGTAGCACGCGAGGCGCGCTACAAGTTATTGTCCCGTGAACTCAAGCCGGATGAAATGTTGCTCACGGCCCATCATCAGGATGACCAGGCTGAAACCCTGCTGCTGCAACTGTTGCGGGGGGCCGGATTGAGTGGTTTAGCGTCTATGCCGGCGTTGACTCGCTTCGCCCAAGGCCAACATGCCAGACCCTTGCTAGATACCACCCGTGACGCGCTGAAGCGCTATGCGACAGCAGCTGGGTTGCAGTGGATTGAAGATGATAGCAATCAAGACCTTTCTTTTGATCGGAATTACCTGAGGCATCAGGTGGTGCCGTTACTTAAGGTACGTTGGCCGGCTATGGCGCGCACCTTGTCCCGCAGCGCACGTCACTGTGCCGAGGCGGACCGGTTGATCGAAACCCTGTTGTCGCCAATATTCGATAGCGCTTACGATCCGGCGACGGGTACCGTCTCCGCATCGGTACTGAACGGTTTGCCTAGCGAGCAGAGGTCCGCGCTGTTGCGGCTCTGGATCAGGCGACACGGCTTCGCCAGTCCGGGCTCGACCGTGTTGGCGCGTCTTTCCACCGAAGTCTTGGATGCAAGACTGGACGCCACGTCGTTGGTAAGTTGGCCCGGGGCGGAGGTGAGGCGCTATCGGGATCGACTCTATCTGATGCCGCCTTTGCCGCCTTTCGATGCTTCGCAAACGATTAGTTGGAACGGCGAATCCGAACTGCCGCTACCGGGATCGGGAAGGCTCTGCTTCCAACAACCCGAAGGGGCGACACCAGCTAGTCCGGAATCCGGACGTTATCGAGTTGTATTCCGTCGTGGCGGCGAAGGGTGTCGGCCGTTGGGGCGAGGTATACGCAAACAGGTCAAACAGTTGATGCAGGAGGCAGCAGTTTTACCCTGGATGCGCGAGCGGGTTCCAATATTCATGATTGACGGTGAGGTGGCCGAGATTGCCGGAATCTGCCGCTGCGAACCGGTCTTACAGGATCCACTCCTCAAGCAGCTGAAAATCACCTGGGAAGCTACGATGCCCTGGCGCCAACCGCCCCAACTTAATAATTTGGATTAAATTTCATTAAAAAAGCTAAAGTTTTTGACAGCTTGGGCGACATTTCTCTGCAGCAGTGTTAACAGTTCGTTCTAATTTGGACGGCTGATGAGTAATAACAAAAATATTTGAATACGATAATTTGGAGCGGATGATGAAAAGACAGGCGGGTTTTACACTCATTGAGTTGGTGGTGGTGATACTGATCCTCAGTGTGCTGGCGGCTACCGCACTGCCGCGGTTTATGGATGTGCAGCAGGATGCCCATGTGGCGGCGGTCAAAGGCACAGGTGGCGGATTGGGCTCGGCCATCTCCCTGGCGCACGCTCAGTGGGTGGCAAAGGGAAATACTGGTGCGGTCGCCAATTTGGTCGGTTTCGGAGATGATACAGTTGATTTCAATGCCAACGGCTGGCCTGTGGCTACAGGGGGTTATACTGGTAACACTCCGAACAATGCGCGATGCATCCAGATATGGAACGCGATTATGCAAAATCCACCTCCGGTAGGGACGGGTACAGCCAATGTGGATTATCAGGTCAGCGTGTCGGGGAGTTCCTGTGTCTACACTTACCTTCCTGCCGGCAATATGAGCATTACCTATAATACCAGCAACGGTGCTGTCACGGTTGACTCGGTATTCTAGTAGCAGTAAATGTGTGCCGGGGTCAGACTTGACTCCGGCACCTTGTATCGAGAATTGGATACGATGCCACCTACTACTGCAAAACCAGGCAAACGGGCGCCAAGTGAGTGCCCGTTTTACGTTGCGGATGGCATGACAGCACTACCAATCCAAACCGCCCAAAGGGGCTTCACCCTCATCGAATTGGTAGTGGTATTGCTGTTGGTGGGTGTATTGATGGCGGTGGGGATGCCACGCTTTTTCAATCAACTCACCTTCCTGGAGTGGGGGTTCAGCGATGAACTGGGTGAGGCACTGCGCTTCGGACAAAAGTTGGCGGTGGCGACCGGTTGCGATACCCAGGTTACCATTACCGCTGGTGGCTACCAGCTCAACCAGCGGGTCAATTGCCGCAGCGGCGCATTTACCTTGCCGGTTCAACTGCCCGGGAGTGATGGCACCGGCTACCAGGGTGCGGCGCCGGGTGGGGTCACCCTCGCTGCCACGACGCTCTATTTCGATACCCTGGGACGACCACGCGACAGCAGCAGCGGAAATTTGCTGACGGCATCAACCAGTGTCACTGTCGGCAGCCGAAGTCTCACCGTCGAACCGCAGACCGGGTATGTGCATTGAACAGGCAGACAGCATATCGACAGCGCGGCGTCACCCTGATCGAACTGGTGGTCTCGATCGTGATCCTCTCCGTGGCGGCTGCCGGGATATTGATGGTGATGACCCAGACCATTCTCTCCAGTGCCGATCCGATGATTCGGGAACAGGCGACCGCTGTTGCCCAGTCCTATATGGAAGAGATTCTTACCCAGCCACTGACCGATCCCAGCGGGGGTGAGGTAAACGGACCGGAGAGCGGGGAGACCCGGGCCAACTATGATGACGTATGGGATTACAACGGACTCAATAACAGTAGCGGTGCCCTGGACCAGAACGGTGCGACCGTGGCCGGACTGGAAGGTTACAACGTTATTGTCTCCGTCTCATCCACCACGCTGGGACCGGGTGCGGGTAGTCCTGCCCTGCGCATAGCCGTTACCGTGACGCACGATGGCCTGGCCGGAATCAACGTTCCGGTCGTGGCGTACAGGTTGAATTGATATGGGCGTCGTATTGACAATTGGGCCGTCACAACGAGGCTTCACCCTGATCGAGTTAGTGGTGGTGATCGTGATCAGTGGTGTGATTGCCGTGGTTGCCTCCCAGCTCATACAACGTCCGGTGGAAATGTACCAATCCCAGGCCAGTCGTGCCCGGTTGGTGGATCGGGCCGATACCGCCCTGGTACGGATGACCCGGGAGCTACGGGACGCCTTGCCCAACAGTGTTCGAATCGGCTGCTCCGGTCGCTGTTTGGAGTTTTTGCATGTGGTGACGGGAGGGCTCTACCGGGCGGCGCCGGTGGGGGACCCGTTAGCACTGAGTTTTAATCCGGCTGATGCCGATAGCCGGTTTGAAGTGCTCGGACTGTTGCTTGACAGTGGGTCGATTCAGCTTGGTGGCAGTGTTGATGCGTGTCGCAACATGACCGCCTCTTGTCTGGTGATCTACAACACCGGGCTGTTGGGGAGTGACGCCTATAATCTGGACAATGCCGCCGCCATCAGCGCGCTCAATAGCGGTGCACCGATTACGCTGGATTTTATCAACAACGGTTTTGGCGGCGGACAAACCGCTTTTCCTGCCGCATCGCCGGATCAACGATTCTATATAGTGGATACGCCCGTCACTTACCTGTGCGATCCTGCCGGCGGCACGATTCGTCGTTACCAGGGCTACAGCCTCCAGTCCTCACAGGATGCCGTGGACAGCCATGCTGAATTGCTGGCCCAAAACAATCCGGCGGAATATGCGCTATTGGTGGATCAGGTCACCGCCTGCGACTTCACTTACAATGCGGGAACCCCCAGCCGCAATGCCTTGGTGACCCTGGAGATGACCATGCAGGAGCGCGGTGAATCCATTCACTTGCTGCAACAGGCCCATTTGGTGAACATGCCATGAACCGACCGGAGAGAACAGGTGACAACCTGTCGGGCCAACGGGGATTCTCCTTGATCAGCACCCTGTTTATGCTGGTGGTGCTGGCGGCGTTGGGCGGTTATATGGTGCGGTTGAACGTATCGCAACAGACCACTACCACTTTATCGCTGCAATCGGTTCGTGTTTGGTATGCCGCTTCCAGCGGACTGGAGTGGGCGGTGTATCAGATTAATAGCAGCCACAGCTGTCCCGCTGTACCCAGCAGCTTCACCGCCGAGGGGTTTACCATCACGCTGTCCGCTTGCACCGCTTACCCGGTGACTGAAGGAGCAGCGAGTTACTCCTTATACGATGTCCAGGTCAATGCCAGCCGCGGCAGTTTCGGCTCACCCGATTATGTGTCGCGCCGGCTGCGTGCCACGGTTACCGGGAGCTGACGGATGGCGCGGACGTTAAGACAAGTGTGGTTCGTGACCGGGGCGTTGGGGTGCCTGTTGCTCATACTGGCGGTTGCCCCCGTTCAGGCAGCCACCCTGAAGCTGGTGCAAAGCGGTACTTTATCCAGCAGCAGTGCCACGACACACGTCGTCAATATCACTGCGGTTGATACGAGTAAATCGTTTCTGATATTTCAGACCCGCCATAACTCCAATCGCCCCGGTGGCTCCGCCGCCGCCGGTCGGGTCGCTTCCGCCACCACGCTGGAGTTTCTCACCACCCGCAGCGATCCGATCGATATCCAGTGGTATCTGGTGGAGTTTTCATCGGGCGTCAAGGTACAGCGGGGAGAGGTGTATCAGGACAGTGCGATAGTTGATATACCGATTAGCCAATTGGCCGCGCTGGACCAGGCCTTTGTCACCTGGTCCAAGGCTATTAACGGTTCTCACAGCACCTGGGGGACCGATGATCCGGTTTTCATGCAGTTGACGGCAACCAATAATCTGCAGTTACGCAGCAGCGCCTCCACCAGCAACCACCGTATTTGGTGGCAGGTGATCGAATATACCAACGCCGCCGATATTCAGGTGCAGCGTGGCACCACCTCTATCGCCTCAAACAGAGATGATCAGAGCGTTGCCATCAGTCCGGTCGATCTAACAAAAAGCATTCTGCTGGCCGGGAACCGGATCGCCGGTGACGCCAACCAGATCAATCGCCACACCCTGAGTGCCGAATTCAGTGACAGCGCCACACTGCTGTTTTCCCGTCATCGTGAGGGGGGCAATGTGGCCATACCGGAGATCGGTTGGCAGGTGGTTGAGTTCCTGGACGGGACACTGGTGCAGTCGGGGGTCACCAAGGTTAGTAAAAACAGTTTGACCAAGGCGGAAACGCTGTCGCCGGTTAATCCCGACAGAACGATTGCCCTGGGTTCTGCACAGCCGGCGGGCGGACAGAATATGGGCAATACCAAGTACAAGAATGATGATATTCCCGGTGTAACCGCCTTTACCTTGGGACTGACCGCCAGCACGCTGACATTACAACGCAACAGCGATCTTCATGAAGCGACCCTGGGTTGGTTTGTTGTGGAGTTCCCGGCACCCAAGTTGGCTGAATGGCGCATGGATGAGACCAGTTGGGGGACGGTGCAGGATGCGACGGGTAACGGTTATGACGGCACGGCGCTCAACGGTGCCGTCACCGCCGGCAGTGATCCGGCCATTCCTGGCAGTCCCGGCACCTGTCGTTACGGCACCTTCGATGGCAACAATGACTATATTGACTTGGCCGGTCTGCCCAATCTGACGGAGAGTTTCACCATCACCGCCTGGATCAAGGCAGATGAGGTGGGTAAGGATCAGCGGATTTTTGCCGATGATCAGAGCAACAGCGGTGGTTTCGCCCTCAGTCTGGGAGACGGAGGGGACGGAAAGTTGCGTTTCTTTTCGCGACAGGTGAATCCGATCAGTGTCGATACGCAAAGCGCGGTCATTTCGGCAGGGACTTGGCACCATGTGGCGGCTGTGCACGACGTGAAGGCCAAGACCCGGACCATTTATGTCGATGGGGTCGCCGTCATGCTCAATACCGGTAGCACCAGTTCAGTCTATACCGGCACCTGGGGCAGCGACCCGGGTGCCGCCAGCCTGGCGGGTGAAAATAGTGCGGCGGGTGGGGAAGCGGTAGCCAACTGGCGTTTCAACGGCAGTCTCGACGAGGTGCGGGTCTACACGGCGGCGCTCAGTCAGAGCCAGATTCAGGTGATCAAAGATGAAACCCGTCCCTGTGCCGCGAGCTCGGCACTATTGGTCGGCGAGTGGCGCCTGGATGAACCTCGCTGGGATGGGACACCGGGGGAAGTGTTGGACAGCAGTGGCCAGGGGAATCATGGTACGGCTGTGGCCGATGCCGGTATCCAGGACCCCGGTAAACTCTGTCGCGCCGGCGCCTTTGATGGGGCGGGCGACCATATCCGGATCAACAACCTATCCAATTATCTCAATGATAGCGCCAGTCTCGCTTTCTGGATCAAGACCACCCAAACCGGCCACAATACGGCGTGGCAGGCGCCAGGTATTAGCGGGGTGGAACAGAATGGTGGGACGGATGATATCTTCTGGGGTTGGCTCGATGCCTCAGGACACATCGGTATCTCTGTCGGAAACGATAGCAGCACCAAATCAACGACTGCCATCAATAACGGCGCGTGGCGCCACGTGGTCTTGACCCGGGATGCCAGTCTCGGTGCCTATAAAATCTATATCGACGGTGTACTTAACCAATCGGGAGCAATCGCTACCGGTATCATCGGTAACGGTTACACCAGTATCGGACGTATCGAAAATACCGCTGGCTCTTCCACCTACTTTAACGGTCAGCTTGATGAAGTGATGGTATTCGATGGCGTGTTGAGTGATGCGGAGGTATTGGTCGGGCATGCTAATCAGTCGGCGGGTAAAAACTGGGACGGTAGTGAGCGCTCGTGCCCTTCGACCGACGCTTTCGGCTTCAACTGCGTTGAGGGCGGAGCGGATGCGTTGAGTGGACGGCTCAATACCAAATTGGTGGGGCAGCCGTTCACGATCGAAGTGGCTGCACTGAAGGATGGCGACAATGATGGAACCGCAGATGCGGTGGAGGCCGATTTTGCCAAGGACGCCGATCGTACGGTTACGGTTGAGTTGATCGATACTTCGGGGTCTGCCGTCTGTAGCGCCTATCCGGCACTGTCTCCTGCGGTTGAGCAAAGCCTGCTGTTCTCTTCCGCCGATGCGGGCAGGAAAGCCGCTGCCGCCTTCACCGTTAACCACGCCTATCGTTCACTGGGTTGCCGGGTTACCGACAGTACCGGTGCGACTCCACGGGTAGGGTGTTCGACCGATCAGTTCGCTGTCCGCCCTCAGACCCTGGTGCTGACGGCGCCGCTTCTGAACAATGGCGGCAGCAGCGGTGATCCCAAGGCGGTGGCCGGTAGCAACTTTACCCTGGAGGTGGGTAGCGACAGCGGTTATGACGGTACGCCTTTGATCGATAGCGGAAAACTTGAACCTCACGCCGGGGCGGTCGCGACCGGAATTTTGGTGGGTAGTTTCAGCGCCGCTTCACCTGTGACGGGCACGGCCAGTGGCGACACCTTCAGCTACAGCGAAGTGGGAAATTTCCATCTGTTGGCACAAGGTGTTTACGACAACAGCTTTACCGCGGTTGATCAACCCGGTGATTGTACCGACGATTTTTCCAACACCTCGGTTGGCGGCAAGGTGGGGTGCAAGTTCGGCAATCTCGCCACATCCGATTGGGTTGGACGCTTTATACCGGCCGACTTCACTTTTACCATCACCGACCAAGGGGCGCTGCTCAACAGTTGTGTCGGAGGCGGTTTCAGCTATGCGGGAACGCCGATCGGTTATGCTGCAGCACAATCGCCGGCCGCTACCATCACGGCACGAAACAGCAGCGGTATCACCACGCAAAATTATACCGGGGTATTCAATAAGCTGCCGTTATCAGGCATCAATATACCGAATATCACAAGCGACGGTACCCAACTGGGTGCGGATGGTATCACGCGGGTCGGTCTCACCTGGAGCGTGGGTTTACCGGCGCTGATCGATAACGGAGACGGTACCTTGGGGTTCAGGCTGTCCGGTGACAGCTTCACCTATGGTCGTACCAGCAACGACCGGGTGGCACCCTTCACCAGCGATGTACAGCTGATGGTGCAGGGCATAACGGACGATGACGGCGTCAACGCTACCGGACTACCCCAGCGTTTCACGCCGACTGGGGTGGAGCTACGTTACGGACGTATGGCAATGCAAAATGCCCAGGGATCGGAGCTGTTGCCGCTGCGGGTGCCGCTTCAGGTGGAATACTATGCCGGAGCCGCCAGCGGCTTTGTGGTCAATGGCGCCGATACCTGCACCGCCGGGGTGACATTGACACTGTCAGAACCGGTGGGACAGGTGGTGATCGCCGGGGGCAGTCGAAATACCGCTATTTATGCGTCGGCTACGGATGCGGGCGCCTACTCCGCCAGTGATCTGAGTGATCTGTCCCTGTTATTGGTGCAGCCGCCGCTGGCGGGTGACTTCAATCTGAACCTGCAAGCGCCGGGGCAGGGAAATACCGGTAGCGCCCGGGTTGAAGTGGATGCGCCTTCATGGCTGGAATATACATGGAGTGGCACAGCGATGGAGGATCCCTCTGCCAAGGCCACCTTCGGCGTGTTCAGTCGGCCTGGTGGACTGATCTACCAGCGGGAAACCTATTAGCTTCCCACTTGCCTGCCGATCCGACGTCTCATCCGCGAATGGCCGAAAGACCGCCCTCCAGGACGTAGACATCGAAGCCTTGCTGGCTGAGTAGAAAAGCGCAGGTGGCGCTACGCTGTCCCGAGTCGCAATAAACGATATATTGCTTGCTCTTATCCAGGTCGGGGATGGCGGCCCGCAGTTGGTTTTGCGGGATGTTCAGGCTTCCGCGGAGGCCGTTATGTTCGAATTCCCGACGGAACCGGACGTCAATGCGTATCGCTCCGTCGGTGGTCATCTTCACCAGGGTCGGGTAGTCGATCCACTGCAGCAGAGGCGCTTCCAGTAGCTGCAGGAAGTCGATCTTGGCGAGACGCATCAGTTTGCCGTGACTCAACATCGAAACATTGGCATTGCGCACTGAATCGGTGATCAACGCCTCTTCGCCAAAACTGCTGCACGGTCCCAGTTCGGCAAGCACCACTTCGCCGGTGTCGGATGGCAGGGTAACCCGACAACGGCCCTGTTTGATCACATAGTAATAGTCGCCGGGATCACCGGCCTTGACGATCAAATCACCGGCGCGGGCTTCCACCTCTTCCATGCGTGAGAACAGGTCCTGGATGTTGGTGGCCGGCAGGCGAGTGAAGGCGGTTGTCTGCATCATCGACATCATCCATTCACTCTGCTCGGCATTGGGACCCTGATCAACCTTTGGGCCGTTGTTGATAGCGAATTCCGGCGAGAAGTGTCCCCAGGCCAGCAGCCGTTCCAGCAGTGCGGCATCGAAACGGACCACGGTGGCGGAGGGTGACACTACGACACCGCGATAATGCCGCGGTTTGCGACTGGCCAGTGCATGCAGTCCCCGATCGGATCCGGCTGATACCAGAATCTCTTCGCCTTCCGGGGAGGTGAGGCAGATCTCTCCTGACATCAAGAAAATGGTGTCCGGATCATTGTCGCCAATGTTGAATATCTGCTCGCCGGTCAGGTAGCGTTCGACCTGTGCCTGTTCTGCCAGGTAGAGCAGGTTGTCTTCGTAGAGGGCGTTTACCGGAATCAGGGTGCGAAATTTATTAAGATCCAGATCCATATTCTATCCAGAGAACAGCAACAAAGATGGGGTTTACACTACGAGAATAGTTCCCTCGGGGCAAGAAGAATGATCGCAACTGAATCGTGTGGACGGTTTCCGTAGATACCCATTCTGGTGTAATATTCGCCCTCCGTTTCGTTCGAGGTAAACCATGCAGGATCTCAATCCCATCACTAATAAAATCAGTGAATTACGAGGGCGCTCCGAGTCCCTTAGGGGGTATCTTTGACTATGATACCAAGCAAGAGCGCCTGACCGAGGTCTTGCGCGAGCTGGAAGATCCCGCCATCTGGAACGATCCGGAGTATGCCCAGTCACTCGGCAAGGAGCGCGCCACACTCGAAGCGATCGTCATAACCCTGGATAGTTTGTTTGGTGGATTGAATGATGCCGCTGACCTGCTGGAGATGGCGGTGGAAGAGGGCGATGACGAGACCGTGGACTCGGTGGTCAGCGACCTCGAAAGGTATGAGCAACAGGTATCCGAGCTGGAGTTCCGGCGCATGTTCTCCGGAGAGATGGATGCCGCCAACGCCTTTATGGATATACAGGCCGGTTCCGGTGGCACCGAAGCGCAGGATTGGGCGGAGATGCTGCTGCGCATGTATCTGCGCTGGGGAGAGCACCGGGGATTCAAGACCGAGCTGATGGAGGTTTCTCCCGGTGAGGTGGCCGGCATCAAATCGGCGACGATACGATTTGAAGGCGAGTTTGCCTTTGGCTGGTTACGGACCGAGATCGGGGTACATCGATTGGTGCGCAAATCGCCATTTGACTCCGGAAATCGCCGTCACACCTCCTTTGCCGCGGTATTTGTCGCGCCGGAGATAGATGATTCGATCGAGATCGACATCAACCCCGCCGATTTGCGCATCGATGTTTATCGGGCGAGCGGTGCGGGTGGGCAGCACGTGAACCGAACCGAGTCGGCGGTGCGTATCACCCATAATCCGACCGGTATCGTGGTGCAGTGCCAGAATGACCGTTCGCAGCATAAGAACAAGGATCAGGCCATGAAGCAGCTCAAGGCCAAGTTGTATGAGCTGGAGATTCAAAAGCGCAATGCCGACCAGCAGGTGCTGGAGGAGAGCAAATCCGATATCGGCTGGGGTAGCCAGATCCGTTCCTACGTGCTGGACCAGTCCCGTATCAAGGATTTGCGCACCGGGATTGAAACCGGCAACACCCAGGCGGTGCTGGATGGTGGGCTGGATCTCTTCCTTGAGGCCAGTCTCAAAAGCGGCCTCTGATCGATTATCTTTTTACGCGTTTGGTCTGATGCTCCCGCAGCCTTCTCTGACGCAACAACCAACGAGTTTTAACCATGAGTGAACAGACCCAGGACGAAAACAAGCTGATCGCGCAGCGCCGTGAAAAGCTGACGCAGATCCGCGAGCGGGGCATTGCCTTTCCCAACGATTTCCGCCGCAATGTGGTGGCCGGTGAACTGCATGCTGAATACGGTGAGAAAAGCGCGGAAGAGCTGGAAACCCTGGCTGTACGGGTGCGGGTGGCTGGCCGCATGATGAGCCGCCGGGTGATGGGCAAGGCCAGCTTTTCCCATCTACAGGATATGTCGGGTCGAATTCAGCTGTTTATTCAACGTGACTCCCTGCCGGAGGGTTTCTACAACGATATCTACAAGAAAGAGTGGGACGTTGGTGACATCATCGGGGCCGAGGGCCAGCTGTTCAAGACCAAAACGGGGGAGCTCTCCGTCCGCTGCGATGAACTGTCACTGTTGACCAAATCTTTGCGTCCGCTGCCGGAAAAGTTTCACGGTTTGACCGACCAGGAGCAGCGTTATCGCCAGCGTTACCTGGACCTGATCATGAGCGAATCCTCCCGGGACACCTTCCGGTTACGCACCCGCATGATCCAGTACATCCGCGACTACCTGAACCGGAAGGATTTCATGGAGGTGGAAACCCCCATGATGCAGGCTATTCCAGGCGGTGCCACGGCACGCCCCTTCGTCACTCACCACAATGCCCTGGATATGCAACTGTTCCTGCGCATTGCACCGGAGCTCTACCTGAAGCGCCTGGTGGTGGGCGGCTTTGAACGGGTTTACGAGATCAATCGCAATTTCCGCAACGAGGGACTCTCAACCCGGCATAACCCGGAATTCACCATGCTCGAGTTCTATCAGGCGTATGCGGATTTCAACGATCTGATGGATCTGACAGAAGATATGCTGCGTGGTCTTGCCCAATCGATATTGGGTGATACGGTGATCAACTATCAGGGCGAGTCGTACGACTTCGGTCAACCCTTCGCCCGACTGTCGGTCAAGGAGTCGATCCTCCACTTCAATCCGCAGATCAGCACCGCACAGCTGGATGACTTGGAACAGGCGCGCAGCCTGGCCGAGTCACTCGGTATACCGCTTAAGGCCAGCTACGGTCTGGGCAAGGTACAGATTGAGATATTCGAGAAGACGGTGGAGCATCGGTTGATGAATCCGACTTTCATTACCGCCTATCCAACCGAGGTGTCGCCGCTGGCGCGTCGTAATGACGATGACCCCTTCGTCACCGATCGTTTCGAGTTTTTTGTCGGCGGGCGCGAGATCGCCAACGGTTTCTCCGAGTTGAATGATGCCGAGGACCAGGCCGAACGTTTCCGTATGCAAGTGGAAGAGAAAGAGGCGGGCGATGACGAAGCGATGCACTTTGATGCCGACTATGTGCGTGCCCTGGAGCACGGACTGCCACCTACCGCCGGCGAGGGGATCGGCATCGACCGGCTGGTGATGCTGTTCACCGATTCGCCGTCGATCAGGGATGTACTGCTGTTCCCGCACATGCGGGCGGAGTAAATCAGGATCTGGAGTTTAGAGTATTTTATTAACCGCGAAAAACGCGAACCACACGAAAAGACGGTTGGTGTTCCTGGATAAGCTACCAAGGTAATTGATATTTCGGAATACCATTGTGATCCTTGTAATATCCATGTTTTGTGGTTCTAGAGGACTTTTGGATAGATGACCGACAAAACCCAGGGAAGGGTACTGTATCCAGATGAGTGCTACGAGATACAGGGAGCTATATTTGATGTGTATCGGGAAATGGGTTGTGGGTTTCTGGAAGCAATCTATCAGGAGTGCCTGGAAAATGAGTTTGGAATCAGTGATGTTCCGTTTGAAGCACAAAAAGAACTTTTACTCTACTACAAGGGTAAACGGCTTACGCAAACCTATAAGCCGGATTTTATATGTTACGGAAAAATCGTCGTTGAATTGAAGGCGACGAAAGCCGTGGCGCCGTAACATAAAGCCCAACTACTGAATTATCTTAAATCATCTGGATTCACTGCTGTCCCATAAACTCCCTCTCCCTCAGGGAGAGGGTTGGGGTGAGGGATTGAATATAGATAACCGCTTGGTTTTATTACCCCTCATCCTGTCCTTCTCCCTGGGGGAGAAGGGACGCCTTAAGCGGACATGGACATGTCGTCAATAATCACGAAGTTAAAAAAGCTATATGATTACAACTGCTTGCATTCATGCATGACAATTTTTAATGGGACAGCAGTGATCTGGATTTAAACTTGGGTTGCTGGTCAATTTTGGTGGCTATCCCAAAGTTGAAATTATTCGTCTGGCAAACACCCATTTTCGCGATTTTCGTGCTTTTCGCGGTTAATGGCTTTCTGTATTTCGAAAGCTGGCGGATGGTTAAAGAAAAACCCCCTGCACCGATTCGATATCCTCGGCCACCCCTTCGATCTCGATCAACTCAACCTCCGGATCGAGCCCCACCTTCAGGAATGCGGGTACATTGATCCAGTTGGCCATGTCACCCACTTTGTCCGCCGGCAGCGCCTGGAGTCTGGCGACGATTACCACATCCACATAATCGGCTTGTGGTCCGCTGTCATAACTAAGATTCTGTGACTCGGCGGCCACTTTGATGAGGGTATCCGGAAAGCCCCATAACTCCAGAATCTGCGTGCCGATGGTGGGGGTCAACTCTTCAACCAGTTTATCCAGTTCCGCTTCGTTATCCATCAACTCGGGATAAGAGTCGGCCCAGGTAAGGATGGGGAGCGATCCGATATTGTGGATCAGGCCGGCAAGCATCGCCTGCTCCTTGTCCAGATGGGGCAGGTTCTGGCACAGCACGCGGCTGATGGCGGCGATCTCCACGCTCTGTTCCCACATGCTGCGCAGGCGTACATCCAGGGTGTCGGAAGTGGCCTGGAATATCTGTTTCATGGCCAGGCTGACCACCAGACTGCGCACCAGTTTGTAGCCCAGCCGGGTTACCGCCATCTGGATGCTTTCGATGGCGACTCGACCGCGATACAGAGGGCTGTTGGCAACCTGCAGCAGGCGCGCCGACAGGGCCGCATCGGTGGCGACCATATCTGCAATCTGATGCGCGGTGACATTCTCCTGTTCCACGGCATCCCGCACCTTCAAGGCTACTTCCGGAAGGGTGGGCAGAGTGATCTTGTTCTCTTTGATGGCGGTCTGGAGTGATTCGAGAAATTCAGCTTTGCCAATCATATCGGTCATTCAATCCCATTTTACGGGTGCTTTAAATGGCCTGCCGAAGTGTGCCTATCCGGACAGACCTGCGGAATCCAAAGTGCTGATGTTATCACTGTATCGGAACATAGCCAGGATACTTGAACCGGATATTGTTATCAGCGCTCATCAAAACCGTAGGGTAGAGAGCCCGGCTTCAGCTTTGGCCCATTGTCTCCCTGCAGGTGCAGATTATCCGCTTCAAAGTTCTTAATCTCTGTGACGATCAGCAGCTCATACCCGCCCTTAGGCGAGGGGCTGGCTTCCACCACTCGCCCCGCTCCCTGGCCGGACTCACTGCCGGGCGCAAAGAGTTCATCTCCCGGCATGGGTTGTGTATCGGTGTCCACCGAGGCGAGGTACATGCGCCGCTTCAATTTGCCGAGATATTTCATGCGCGCGACTACCTCTTGTCCGGTGTAGCAACCCTTGGTGAAGCTGACGCCATCGACCTGCTGCATATTGGTCATCTGTGGTACGAAGGCGTCGCTGGTCGCTTGATAGATGGTCGGTATACCGGCCCGGATATCCAGCAGCGACCAGTAATCCCTATTCGCCGGTTGGGCGGTTGTTGACAGCTCGCTCCAGAGCGTAGAGACCGTTTCCACTGCGCCAATGAGCTGGTAACGGGCAGGTACGCCGGGTAGGCGGATCAGGGTGATGGCATCATGCTGAACGACGGCACCTGGCTTCCCGGGGAGTGAGGAGAAATGTTTTTGCAGCAGTGCTTCAGCGCAGTCGCCGGCCAGGCCGATGGCGACAATTTCCTCACTGGCATCGGTTACCGTTGCTTTCGACATCAGCACAAACATCGGTAGCCGTTTCAGCACCGCTGCATGGGTCTCTTTTGGCATCTGCAGAAAATAATCGCCCTGGTGTTGGAAGATTCTGAAGTTGGCCAGCATGCGTCCCTTGGGAGAACAGTAGGCGCTTAACTGGCTCCAGCGGTCCGTTACTTCACGCGTATCGTTGGTGAACTGTCCCTGCAGAAAGCTTTGCGCATCTTCGCCCGATACCCGTATCAGTCCCAGATGTGAGAGATCGAATAGGGCGCAGGGAGGGAAGGGGGCTTCGCTGATGAAGCGGACTTCATTGTCCGACGAGACCTGTGCCGATTGGGATTCAAGAAAGCTTTTCCACTGGCTATTCATGTTGCTGGATCCTCGGGTACACCTGGTGATGGGGTTGCTTATCCGAAAACGGCCATTCTATAGCTGAACGGACCGTTGCCGAACCGGCCTTATTCGCCTGTTGACAGGCTGGTTCAGCGGCCGAATATCTATCCTGCCTGGCAGGATCTACGGCGTCAAAGGGTAACATACCGTCCGCACCGGGTCGCCACTCTGGCTATATGGATTTATACTCAGCGGCCGAGAGACTCAGATAGGACTCCCATGTCAGTTTTCAGAGCCGTAGCAGGCAGTTTGGCACTTTACAAAGCCCGTCCGGCACGGGTTACCCAGGTTAGCGACAAAATCGATATCGATCTGGGGGCCGGCAAGGGCAAGCGGGTCCGCCCCAAGGATATTTTGGTGCTGCATCCCGGTCCGTTGAATCGGCTTGAGGATCTGGTGGATCTGAGTGGCGAACTGACCGAGGCCTGGGAACTGTTGGCTGGTGAAGAGACCCATCTGGAAGAGCTTGCTTCCCTGATTTATGGCGATTTCAACCCGGCCAGCGCCTGGGCGACCTGGCGGCTGGTGGCGGAAGGCCTCTATTTTGAAGGGACTCCGGAGCAGATCGTCGTGCGTAGCTCGGAACAGGTGTCGGCCGACCGAGAAGCCAGGGCGGCCAAGGCCGCAGCAGAAGAGGCGTGGGCGGCGTTTATGGCACGGCTGGAGCGGGGGAGCATCGAGCCGCAAGACCGGGAGCAACTGGTGGAGGTGGAGAAGCTGGCGCTTGGGATGACCGAAAACAGCCGTATTCTGCAGCTACTGGGCCATCAGGAGTCACCGGTAAATGCCCATCGCATGTTGGTGAGTGTCGGGTATTGGCCGGACGACCACAATCCGTTTCCGCGTCGACAGCAGTTACCTTGCGAAGATCCGCAGTTGGATCTGCCCGATCTGCCGCAAGAGACCCGGGTGGACATGACGGGGTTGCCCGCTTATGCGATCGACGATGAGGGGAGTGAAGATCCGGATGATGCGATCTCTCTGGATGGGGATCGTCTCTGGGTCCATGTAGCGGATGTGGCGGCGCTGGTAAGCGCGGATTCGGCACTGGATCGGGAAGCGCGCAGTCGTGCCGCCAATCTCTATCTGCCGGAAAGGATTGTGCATATGCTGCCGCCTGACCTCACGCATCAGTTGGCCCTCGGTCTGCAGCCGGTCTCACCGGCGCTGTCGATCGGTATGCGGTTGGATGAAGCGGCCAGGATTACCGATATCGAGATCTGCAAGAGCCTGGTTCAAGTTAACCGTCTTACTTATGATGCTGTCGATAAACAGATGGATCGTGCCCCCTTTGCCGCGATCAAGGCACTGACGGACCGTTTTCAGGCGCGCCGTCTGGCAGATGGGGCGGCAAGCATCGACTTGCCGGAGGCCAGTGTGCGGGTGCGTGACGGCATCATTCACATCCGGCCGCTCAATCGCCTGGACAGTCGTGACATGGTGACCGAGGCGATGGTGATGGCCGGTGAGGCGATTGCCGGCTACGCCTTGGAACAGGGTATACCCGTACCCTTCGCCACCCAGCCTGCTCCCGATACGCTGGAATCACCGGTCGGTATGGCCGCGATGTATGCCTATCGTCGCAAAATGAAGCCCTCCCAGTCCCGGGCGCAGGAGGGGGCGCACGCCGGATTGGGACTCGTCCGCTATACCCGTACCACCAGTCCGCTGCGACGCTACCTGGACCTGGTGGTTCACCAGCAGCTTCGGGCTCATCTGGAGGGTCGGGAGACGCTGTCGCCACAGCAGATTAGTGAGCGCATTGCCGTCGTGGAACCGGTAAATGGGGCGATACGGCGTGCCGAGCGGCTATCCAATCAACATTGGAAACTGATCCACCTGAAACGGACCCCGAACTGGCAAGGTGAGGGGGTGGTGGTAGAGGTGGCGGAAAACAAGGTGACGCTGCTGATACCCGAGTTGGCGATGGAGACCAAACTGCGGCTACGCCAGGAGGTGGCGCTGGATTCGCACATCCGCATTGCCGTACGAGAGGTGGACGTGGCGGACCAGACCGTCTGGTTTCGGGCGCTGGGGTAGTCCGCCTGTCGCATTTTTAACCGCTAATCCCTATACTGGATGCCGGTCTGTCCAGCGTCGGGGGGATTCCTGTCCGATTGGTTACGACCCGTAACATAAAATAACAATATCAGGCTGAAGTCGGAGAGCCAGCATGTCGGGAGAAGAACAGCGCGACCAGTCGGGCCCCGTCCGGGTACCGCGACCCTCTGAGGCGTTTAGCGCCTACTGCAATGCCGAGTTTGATCGCAGACGCAATAGCGGCGAAGCGTTTGATGAAGCCGCTTACCGTGAGGCGATGCAGCTCACCCTGCAAAAGATCCGGCAACTGGAAGAGGAGGGTTACGCATGATCCTGACCGATATCATCGCGCAGAACTTTCTCAAGTATGCCCGACTCGAGTTGACCGATCTGCCTGCCCAGGGGGTCATCGCCATTGATGGCGCCAACGAGTCAGGCAAGAGTTCCATCGGGGAAGTGATCTGCTTTGCCCTGTTCGGCCGAACTTTTTCCCTGGATGACGGAAATCTGCAGAAGCTGATCCGTTGGGGCGAACCGGCCTGCAGTATCACACTGCGTTTCCTGGCCAACGACCAGACCCATTACCAAATTACCCGCATGCTGGACCGCTCTGGCAATCATGGGGTCCTGCTCTCCAGAGTGGATGATGCGGATAATCCGATTGCACGTGGTCATGACGAGGTGGATGCGGCGGTCTATGACCTGCTAGGTTACGGTTATGATGAATTTATCGAGTCCTACTATCTGGCGCAACGCGAGATTATCGCGCCCCAGCCGCAAAGCCAGGCAGTAAAGAGCATGGCGGGTCTCTCGCCTCTCGAATACGTGGCCTATGAGCATGAGCAAGAGATCGATAGGGAAAAGGCGTCCATCGACCGGCTGCAGAAGCAGATCGAACAGTTGGATGAGGAGTTGACGGCACTGGAGCTGGATCCGACGGCGATCAGTTCGCTCGAATCGGAACAGCATGCGCTGCAGGCCAATCAAACCCTGCTGCAGGAGAAGCGTCAGACCCTTGAAGAGGCTTTCGGGCGCTATTGCCAAATGTTGCCGAAACGTTTTGCCGCACGTCGTGCGGGACGTCGGGCACGCTTTTATCGTTTGTTGTGCCTGTTGGGGGCGCTTGCCGCCGCCGTGGGTTGGGGCTTGTTGGCGCGACTGCCGGATCACCCCTACAGCGTACGTTTGGCGTCTCTATTTAAAACCTATATACCGCAATGGGAGGCCCAGTATCTGACCGGACTGCTCTATGCTGCGGTAGGGCTGACCTTGTTGTTTGTGCTGCTGTGGATCCGGGTGGTGACCAAGCAGATGAAAGTGAACCGACTCACGGCCGCGGCTGAGGATCTGGCAGCGGCGTTGGAGAGCGCCCAGCTGAGCCCGGCGACGGATTGGGCGATGCCCCGGACGGAAGATGAAGCGGCATCGGATCAACAGAGCTTGTCACAGCGTATTCTGGACGAGACCCTCTCCATCAGCGAGCTTGAACCGGCGGTGGAACAGCTCATCGAGGCGATGGGCGAGAAACGGGACACACTGCAGCAGCAGGGTATTCGGCTAGGCATGGCTTTGCAAAAGGAGCAGGAGCGTGTCGAACAGGGCGAACAGATCAAAATTGCGCGCCAAGGGTTGATGGAACAGCGTGCTGAGCACGAGCGGCGTATCAGCATTGGGCACAAGGCGCTCGAGCTGTTATCCGGTGCTACCCAAAATCTTTCGTTGCGTTTCAATCGCGACCTGGGTGCATCGGTCGGCCGCACGTTGCCGATCTTCACCGACAACCGTTATCAGCATCTGCAGATCGAGGATGACCTTAGCGTCAGGGTGTTCTCCAGCCAAAAGCGGGATTTTATGGATCTGGTGGAGATCTCCAGCGGCACCCAGCGCCAAATTATGCTGGCGCTCAGGTTGGCCCTCGCCCAGGCCCTCAATCAGAGAACAGAAGGGGGGCGCCAATTTGTATTTCTGGATGAGCCCTTTGCCTTTTTTGATCAGGAACGGACCCGAAATACCCTGCGTGCATTGCCCCGGCTGGATGAGCAAATCAGCCAGATTTGGATTGTGGCCCAGGATTTTCCGGTTGGCGAAGCCTTTGATCGCTCCCTGGCTTGTGATCGCCTGCGGGCGGAGCTGGTGGCTTGACGATGGCCTCTAACGGTCCATCCTGTGCCGTCTGCCGCTTTATGCGCAGTCTCGCCTTCAGTGCCATTGGCGGAGGGGTGGCCGGTTATACGGCGCTGGGTCTTGGGTTGAGCCAAAGCAATGCCATTATTGCGGCCTTTTTCGGGGCTTTGGGATTGGTGGTGTTGACCAGCCGGAAATCCAATAATGGCCGTTGAATACGCTTGTGGTAGCGGTTACTGCGAGACCGACACCAGCGTTGGTTCAAGCACCCGTTGCAAATCCTTGGGTGACAGGGCGATCAGGTAGCCCCGCTTCCCCCCATTGATGTAAATCCTATCCAACTTAAGAATACTCGCCTCGCAGTAAACCGGCATCGGATGACGGGTGCCGAAGGGTGAGGTGCCCCCCACTTGATAACCGGAGTGACGGTCTGCCACTACCGGTTTACAAGGAGTAACGGTTTTCACACCGATAACGCGGGCCAGGGATTTGGTGGAAACTTCACGATCTCCGTGCATCAGGACCACCAGTGGCCGGCCTTTTTCATCTTCCATGATCAGGGTTTTTATCACTTGGTGCTCGTCCACTCCCAACTCCCGGGCGGAGACCCGTGTGCCGCCGTTTGCCTCATAGCGATAGGGGTGATCGGAAAAGTCGACCTGGTGCTGTCGCAGCAGCCGGATAGCGGCTGTCACGCTGGTTTTGTTTTTTGCCATGAAAGGTGTGCTGTTGTTGGCCTGTCGAATGGGGCTATGATAGTGGATCATTGGCGGTCCTGGAACGCCGCTATCGCCCCGATCTGATTTGAATTCCTGGCTCCATGTTGCAACTACCGGTTACCCAACTGTTACCCGAGCTTTGTGAGGCGCTGGCCGAATCCCGACGTGCCGTTGTGGCAGCGCCTCCAGGATCAGGCAAAACCACCCTTATCCCCCTGCATCTGCTCCAGCAGCCCTGGCTGGCCGGAAAAAAGATCTTGATGCTGGAGCCGCGCCGGCTGGCCACCCGTGCCGCCGCCCGCCGTATGGCGCAACTGCTGTCGGAGCGCGTCGGTGAGCGGGTGGGTTATCAGGTCAGGTTTGAACGGGAGGTCTCTTCCCGTACCCGGATAGAGGTGGTTACCGAAGGTATCCTCACCCGCCGTCTGCAGCAGGATCCGGAACTCAAGGATGTCGGATTGATTATTTTTGACGAGTTCCATGAACGCAGTCTGCATGCCGATCTGGCACTGGCACTCTCCCTGGATGTAATGGATAGCCTGCGGGAGGATCTGCGTCTACTGGTCATGTCCGCCACCCTGGATACCGAGGCAGTGGCGGATTTGCTGGGCGGTGCCCCGGTACTGGTGGGCGACGGGCGCAGTTTTCCGGTGACGCTACGTTATCTGGAACGGGCGGATGAGGCTGATATCAGCCACTCGTTGGCCAAAGGGGTTTTGCGTGCCCTGGCGGAGACCAGCGGTGATGTGCTCGCGTTTCTACCCGGTAGTGGAGAAATTCGTCGTGCCGAAGCCATTCTCAAGCAGCAGTTACCGCCCGATGTGGCCCTGTTTCCGCTTTATGGTGAATTGAGTCGGGCCGATCAGGATGCCGCTTTGTCCCCATCCCTGAAAGGGCGCCGGGTAGTGCTGGCGACGGCTATTGCCGAAACCAGTCTGACCATAGAGGGGATTCAGGTTGTGGTGGACAGCGGATGGGCGAGGCGTCCCCAATTTGATCCCAACAGCGGCTTGTCACGTCTTCAAACCCTGCGGGTCTCGGCCGCCTCCGCCGATCAGCGTGCCGGGCGGGCAGGGCGGTTGGGGCCGGGTATCTGTTTCCGTCTCTGGACACCTGCCGAACAGGCTCGGTTGATGCCCTTTCAAGCCCCGGAACTGCTGGAGGCGGATCTCGCTCCCCTGGTATTGGAACTGGCTTTGTGGGGTGTTTCTGACCCGGCGGCATTGTCCTGGCTGGATAGCCCTCCTGCCGGGGCCTATGCCCAGGCGCGGGATTTGTTGCAGCGGCTTGATGCTCTGGATGATCAGTGGCATATCACGACTGTGGGACGTCGTATGGCCGGTCTTGGGCTGCACCCAAGGTTGGCTCACCTCCTGTTGAATGCGCCGGGACAAGAGACGTTGGCGCTGGATCTTGCGGCGCTGTTGAATGAGCGGGATCTGCTTAAGCGACGCCAGGGAGAGCCGCTTTCCATTGATATTGAAGAGCGTATACAGCGCTTGCGGGCATGGCGGGAAAGTGGCCGGGATAGCGGTGGAGAGGGCGTGCTGGAGCGGTCAGTCTGCCAACAGATCGAGCGCTCCGTCAAACAGTGGCGACGGTTGTTGAAACCGGTCGCGTTGGAGGAGGGGGGATGCAACCTGACGGTCGGCGGTTTGCTGTCTCTGGCTTTTCCGGATCGTATTGCCCAGGGTCGTCCCGGAACGGATGGCTATTATCGGTTGGTTTCGGGGCGGGCGGTGCGACTGCCGGAGGGAGACCCTCTGTCTCGTCATGAGTATCTGGTTATTGCCGCATTGGATGCCGGCCGGCGTGAGGGGCGTGCTTATCTGGCGGCGCCTATTAGCCTGGATGAAATCCGCTCCACGCAGGCGCGGCATATAGAAAGGCACGATAGCGTGTCGTGGGATCCGGCGGTACAGGCGGTGGTGGCGCAAGCAGCGACCACTCTGGGACGCGTCAGCCTCTTTACCCAGCCACTCAGCCGTTTCGACATGGAGGAGGCCCGCCGCGCAATGATAGTCGGTATACGCCAAATGGGATTGTCCGCTCTGCCATGGAGTGAGGATCTGAATCAGTGGCGTCAGCGGGTGGCTTCACTAGGTGGATGGCTCGGGCAGTCAGCCTGGCCCGACCTCTCGGATCAGACGCTGCTGGATACGCTGGAAACCTGGCTGGCACCTTGGTTGGCAGGCATTACTCGTAAAGATCATCTGAAAAAACTGGAGTTGGGCGTAATCCTGAGCGCTCTTCTCTCTTGGGAGCAACATCAGCAGCTTGATCAATTGGCACCGGCTTTCTTGACGATGCCCAGCGGCAGTCGTCGCCCACTGCTTTATCAGACAGATGCTCCCCCGGTGCTGGCGGTTAAACTGCAGGAGCTGTTCGGACTGCAGCAGACACCGACGGTCTGCAACGGTAAGGTCAGCGTCATATTGCACCTGTTGTCGCCGGCGCAACGTCCGATCCAGGTGACCCAGGATCTCGCTGGCTTCTGGGCGCGAACCTATGACGAAGTGCGTAGGGAACTTAAAGGCCGTTATCCGAAGCACTACTGGCCGGAAGATCCTTTTACCGCAGTTGCCACATCCCGGGTCAGGCCGGTGAAGAAGAGCTAACTTATTATTCTTATTCGATTATTTCTGGGTGTTCCTTCCCTTTACTACGTCTAATTGCCGGTGTAAGGCGGCAATTGTTTGCCGTAGGTCAGCGTCCTTTTGTTCGTCAAGCGGTTGAATACTGAGTGAATGGGTCAGAATTGTTACGCTGGACAGACGGCGTGGATGATAGCAGTGTTGACCTGTGAGGCGGTGCCGTGCACGACAGGAAGGTTTTGTATAAAGGACTAATGGGTCGATTGTTCCACTGTAACCCATTACGTGCACACCGGGCCAGGTGGCTGTGCTGCAGCAAGGACGCCTAGCTGTTTCTATATCCTTGTCCTTGGCCTGATTGCCGGTGTGACAACGGTTTTAGTGATCAATACCCCATATTTTAGTGAACGAGGTGCAATAACAGGAATTTGATGGAGGCGAGCATTGTTATTGAGCCGGTTTTCAAATAATACAGGATCACTTGTCGTGTCGGTATGGTGACTGAATTCTATGCTAAGGCATAGGAATTGCAGGTAAGCGTTGGATTATGTTTAAAAGCCAATCCCGCTCGGAGGGTTAATGTGCCGAGCAGAGCAAAGCCGGAGGAGAGCGGGATTGTGCTTGATGAATCCTCAATTTAACTTTCCATCGATTAGGAGAGGGAGCAATGAAGCAGCAAAATATCAAAATGGCGAATACCCGTGGACTGACACATGTGGAACTGGATTTTGATCCGGCTTTCCATGCGGTTTGGGCGAGATTGCGGTATCCCGGCCGTCCTTGTATCAGTAACGGACTGATCAGTGATCTGCAGCAGGCGCAGACGCTCATCTCCTCTATTGCAAAAAAAGGACACGAGTCAGGAGACCCCCATCGACTACGCTATCAAATACTCTGTTCGAGCGTTCCCGGTGTGTTTTGCCTGGGTGGCGATCTGGAGCTGTTTATCCGTTTGATTCGGGAAAAGGATCGGTCCAGGCTGTCGGATTACGCCAAGGATTGCATCGATATTCTCTATGCGTCCAATATCGGCTACGACTTACCCTTTACCTCCATCGCGCTAGTGCAGGGGGAGACGCTGGGTGGCGGTTTTGAGGCGGCGCTGGCTGCGAATGTGCTGATCGCTGAAAGGAGTGCAAAATTCGGTTTTCCAGAGACCGTATTTGGCATGTTCCCGGGGATGGGGGCCTTCAGTTTCCTGGCTCGACGTATCGCCCCGGCCATTGCCAAACGCATCATTTCCAGCGGCAAAGTCTATACGGCGGATGAGTTGTTTGAATTGGGTGTTGTGGATCAGGTGGTCAACGATGGGAAAGGCGTGGATGCCGTCCATGAGTTCATTCGTCATCAGCAGGTGCGCAGCACCGGTTTTGAGGGGCTTGAACGGGTGGTGGAGCAGTTCAATCCACTCTCTTACAAAGAGCTGATGGACGTAGTGAACATCTGGGTGGATACGGCGATGAAATTGTCCGAGAAAAATATCCGGCTCATGGAGTATTTGGTCAATGCCCAGAATAAACGCTGGATGACGGATGAAAAGGCCGCGGCCAGTTTGAAACGGACCGGATCAATTTGAAGCAACTAAGCTGAAGTGGGTGTTGCCATGTTTGCTAAACGATCGCTGCTCAGGATGAGCTGAACGGGGGTCGCGGACTTTCAATCAGTTTTGAAAGTTCACTGACCCCCTGTTTGAGCGCTGAGCGCAGGTGGGTGATCTGATTCGGTCCGTGCTCGGAGAGTTCATCTTGTGGGATACGCTCCGCAAAGAGTGCCTGGGCTTGCAGTTGGCTTAATCCAAGATTGGCGGCAGACCCCTTGAGGGCGTGTGCGTAGCTGCTGAATTGAACTGAATTATTGGCGATAACCGCGTCGGACATGTTATCGATCAACTGTTCACCGTCCTGCTTTAACTTGTTCAGCAAACGTTCCAGAAAGGCTTGATCCGGTGCCAGCATATAGAGTTCCTTGACGGTGCGAAGATCCAGGATGGCGTCGTCGTCCGTAGTTTCGAGTGAATCCTCTGAAAGTAGTTCTGACTGGCTTGCCTCTCTATCGGCGACTGCCGATTGGATGGTTTGGTAGAGGCGTTGTGCGGAAACCGGCTTGGTCAGGAACCATTTTATCCCGGCTTCTTCGCACTGTTTGCGGCTCTCAATAGTGGCGTTGGCAGTGAGAATAATGAATGGGGTGGTGTTGTCCGGATGGGCAAAGCGAAAAATCTTGAAGGCATCGAGTCCACCCAGATTCGGCATCTGCATATCGACAATAACCAAATCATAGCGGCGGGTCTCCAACGCATCCAGTAACTCTTGTCCATCCTCTACTTGCTGAAAGTGGTGGCCTACCTGTTTGAGCATACGGCCGATCACCAGCCTATTGATGGCGTTATCCTCGGCGATGAGGATCTCCAAAGGATGTTGTAAAGATGCTGTGTCTACATGGGCCGGTTCGAAAGTGTCGATATGGCTGCCGTCAAAATCCGAAACCTGTGAGGCGTGCAGTATGTTGAAAAGGTGCACTTTCTCCAATGGTTCCTGCAGAATATACAGCCGTTTTTTAAGCGTGTCGCGTATCAGGTTCAGGGGCTCTTTTTCGATATCGTGCAGCAGCAGTATCGATGATTCATGAAAATCCCGGCCACGCAACATATGTTCGATGTAGTCAACGGTGTGCTGATCGAATGCGATTGCTTCAAATAGGAGCAGGTGGTACGGATGGGATTCATGGTTTGCGCGTTTTAACTCGGTGGTTGCATCGGTCGCATTATGGCAATTGGTAATTTGCACGCCCCAGCCACGCAGGCAGTGTGTGGCTGCGGTTTCTACGGTATCGTCCAGTGTCGATATACGTAGTACCCGGCATGTCTGGATGAGTGCCATCTCGTTATCGGAGACGATCTTTTCCTGAGTCTGAAAGCCGATATCAAACCAGAATGTGCTACCGCTGCCGGGAGTGCTTGTCAGTCCGATTTCGCCATCCATCAGCTCAACCAGTTGCTTGGCAATGGTGGTTCCCAGGCCGGTACCGCCAAAGCGGCGCGTGGTGCTGCCATCGGCTTGGGTAAACTTTTCAAATATCTTGTCCTGTATCGCTTCGGGAATGCCAATGCCGCTATCGATAACTTCAAATCGCACACGTCTTGATTCGCCGGCTTCATGGGTCAGGATACAACGCAGCTCCACCTGCCCCTCTTCGGTGAATTTGATGGCATTACCGATTAGGTTTATCAGTACTTGTCGCAGGTGCAGCGGATCGCCAATCAGGCGAAACGGAATGGCGGGATCGATATGGGAGAATAGCTGCACCTTTCTTTTGTTAACCTGCGGTGCAAGCATTTTTACCGTGCTGTTGATCAGGGCGTAGAGATCAAATGGGGTGCGTTCTATCTCCAGTTTACCCGCTTCGATCTTGGAGATATCCAGGATGTCCTCTATCAGTCGCAACAGCGTATGGCCAGAGGTATATACGGTATCCACATACTCCCGTTCTATCTGATTCAAGTTGCAGCTTTTGAGCAGTTCACCGGTGCCGATAATGCCATTCAGAGGTGTCCTGATCTCATGACTCATGCGGGCTAGGAACTCACTCTTTGCCTGATTTGCCGCCTCCGCCCGCCGCCGTTCCTGGTGAATCCGTTTGGTCAATTTTGCGGCGTAGCCAGGCAGTACGATCAGCGAAACAAGTAAGCCTATACCCAGTGGCAGATTTTCTTGCCAGTAGGGGGTGGATGCGATGACGATGCTAAAGCCGATAACTGAAAGTGTTCCGGACAGATAGAGGTATTTTTCGCCATAACGAAAGCCGTTACCGAAAGTCACCCAGAGATAGACGGCATACCAGGGTGCCCCCAATTCACCGGTGAGCGCCATGCCGATGCTGAAGGCCGATATATCTGCAAAAATTCCGATAACACGTCGTAGGGGTGATTTTTCCGGCCAGACCAGAATGGAGATGAATAGAGTTGAGGCGAGAAGAATGAAGCAAGAGATAAATGCCAGAACAAAATACCACTCCTGCAGCGCTTCATTTGTGAATGGCCCCGAAGCCAAAATGTAGACCAACAGCACGACTTGGATAACGATTCGCACCGCTGCCTGCTCGTGTTCGCTATCCGGGCGGTTGTTCAGGCGAAGCGCGAGTTTGTGAATGCCTGCTTCAATGGCGCCATAGATGGAAGTGGGATTGCTATTCATAATTGGGAGATGATACAGTGACCCAAGGTGCCACCGCCAGCAAATCCAGTCTATCTAGAAATATAAACGGAAGCATATATTATGACCATGGACATTGAAACCGTCGTTAAAACGGCGATTGCCAATCAGAAAATGATTGATGTGGACTCGATCACATTGGAGACCTCGCTCCAGGATTTAGGGGTTACGTCGCTGGATGCCATAACGATCGTCTACGAAGTTGAAGAGGTCTGCGATATAGAGGTGCCGAACGACGAATTGGAAAGCCTTCGTACCGTTAAGGATATTGTGGCTGGCGTTCAGTCACTATTGGATAAGAAAGCACAGGCATGAATGGCGAGGTGGTGATTACCGGCCTTGGGTCGGTATCTGCGCTGGGCCTCAATACCGATGATTTCTGGTCTGCGGTGAAAGAGGGAGAAAGCGGTATTTCCGCGATACAGGGATTTGATGAAGCCGGGCTGAAGATCAACCTGGCAGCGCAGGTAAAGGATTTTAACCCGGCTGATTACTTCTCTAACAAAGATCTCCCGTTACTTGATCGATATAGCCAATTCGCACTGATGGCGTGTCGCGAGGCGGTGGTACAGTCCGGCCTGGAGCGTGACAGTTTGTGGCAGGCTGCAGCAGTAATAGGTACCGGATGCGGCGGCAAAGAGACGGATGAGATTACATACGCCCATCTCTATAAACAGCAAAAATCCCGCGCCCATCCATTTACCATTCCCAAGGGCATGCCCAGTGCGGCGGCAAGCCAGGTTAGCATGCAATTGTCCATTGCGGGACCGGTGTTTACCGTCTCCAGCGCCTGTTCATCAGCCAATCATGCCATTGCACAGGCGGCACTGCTGATACGCGCGGGAGTGGTAGATGTTGCCATTGCCGGCGGTACAGATGCACCTTTTACCTATGGTTTACTGAAGGCGTGGGAAGCGCTGCGTGTGGTTTCAGTGGATAATTGCCGACCCTTTTCAGTAGATCGGAGCGGTCTGATATTGGGTGAGGGCGCCGGGATGGTCGTGCTTGAATCTGATCGGCATGCGAGAGACCGTGGCGCCGCTATCCTCGCCAGACTTGCTGGTTCCGGTATGTCTGCCGATGCCGGTCACATTACCGATCCGTCCGCGGACGGGGCGGCACGTGCCATCCAGGCGGCGTTGCGGGATGCCAAAATAGGTTGTCAGGATGTGGACTATGTGAATGCCCATGGTACCGGCACCCTGGCCAATGACCGAACGGAGACAGAGGCGCTGCATAGCGTGTTTGGGTCTCATGCAAAGAGTCTGATGGTTTCGTCGACCAAATCGATGCATGGTCATGCATTGGGTGCGTCTGGCGGATTGGAATTTATTGCAACCGTGAAGGCGCTTCAAGAGGGCATCATCCCGCCTACCATTAATTTCACCGGGCCGGGCGAAGGTTGTGATCTGGACTATGTGCCAAATGTGGCGCGCGAGAAAGTAATCCGCGTGGCGATTTCAAACTCTTTTGCGTTTGGCGGACTTAATGCGGTACAGGTGATTCAAGCGGTATAGGCGGTCCACTATGTGGCGTTTACGCTTTGCGGTAGAGATAATGCCCATTCCCGAAAAATTCACCGGATTGGGGGGCAAAGAGTACCACTTTGCAGACGCTGAAATAGTTGTTCCAATAGCGGATATCCTCTTCCGACAAAATGGTTTCGTGTAGATACTCGATTTTGTCCCAGAAGCGGCGGTGCCACTCGTCGATCGTTCGCCAGTAGTTCATCCCATTGATATAGACACCCAATTCCGGGCTGAGATGCCGATCCTGATTCAACATCTCTTGGTGTGGCCAGACCCGGCCACCGGGAAAATAAGCGCCGACCGGTGTCTCCCGGGCATTGAAGTATTGGGGAAAAACCGGTTGTGAAACGATCAGATGCAGAAAAACACGGCCCTCCGGTTTCAGCAGTGAAGCCATGAGTTTGAATATGGCATCCAGGTTATTGACCTGCTCAAATACAGCGATTGAAATGACCAGGTCATAGGATGCAAGTCCCAGATCCTCGGCGGGAATGTTACTGATATCATTTTGGATCAGGGTCAAGTTGGCCCGACTGAACAGGTGTTCGCTATCCTGTTGCTGACGGCGAATGTAGTCGGCTTGTGTTTTACTGGCGGTAATGGAGACTACCTCAACATCGGGGTAGTGTTGGAACAGGTAAGCTTCGAAGGAACCGAAGCCACAACCGATGTTGAGTATGCGTTCGTTTCCGCATATCTGTGCCCGCTCGCAGATCAATCTGAACTTCTCTCTCTGCGCCTGTTCCAGGCTGAAAGGGCTTTGCATAACCTGCTCAGGTGTGTCTCCATAAAAGGCCATGGAGTAGGCCATATAATCGTGGTCGAGAAAGGATTGGAAAAATGTCAGTGGTTGATCGTAGTGGACTGACATGAGTTCATCGGTCTCTTCCCAGGTCGGTCCTTGGTCGGTGGTGATGCCAAAAGCTTCAAGTGTGTGTTTTTTTTCCTCTTCGCGGCGATACTCTCGTTCAAAGTAGCGGGTTAATCTTTCTTCATAGCGTTGCAGTTCAGGCGAACCGTATGGATGGATACCGCATTTCTGGAGTTTTTGACTAACTGGAAGCATGATTCAGCCCTGAGAAATTTATTCCTTTCTGTAGGCTGAATTATTACCTTGAGAGAGGTGATCAAGCAAGGCTCCTAAGGTGGCTATCCGGCAATTTCTCATTTCTGTCATCAAATTGCCCAGTTCAAAGTCTGACTCCAGCTCCTTGATGCGCGTGATTCGCACCGCCATGCGATAGAGGTTCATGGCGCCCAGATTACCGGCGGTATCCTTTAGTTTATGACCGAAGTCCTGAATAGATTTCAGGTTTCGCTCAAAAACGGCCTGCTGTAGTCCCTGAATTAATTTGTCGCTCTCTTTATCAAACTGGTTGATGAGCTCCAGTAGAAAGCCTTTGTCTTTTCCCAGCCGCTTCAACTCGTCTAGTTGGTGTGTATCCAATGTCAGGCTGTTGTCATGATAGTGAACCAATCCGGAAGCCGTAGGGTAGTCAAAAATCTCGTCGTTATGTCTATGTCCTGTCAGATCAGTGGCCCGGGAAACTGTCTCCAGCAGTCGTTGACTGGATACCGGTTTGACCACCAGGTGATTGATATCCGCCTCTTCACATGCCTGTATCGTCTGAGGTTTTGGTGAGTTCAGTAATAATATGAAGGGCGTCCAGGGCTGATTAATATGGGCAAACCGGTAAAGTTTGACGGCATCGATGCCGGTTAGATCCGACATCTCTGCATCCAAGATAGCCAAGTCAAAATGGTGATTGTCGAGAGCGTCGAGTACCTGTGTACTATCATCAATCAGGAAGGTCTGATGACCGGCATTGGTAAGGATTTTTCGTATTTTTCTGCTTTCATTGTTGTTGCTGCATGAGAGCAGAATATCCAGTGGAGGGTGCTTGTTATCTGTTTCGTAGTGGTCAAGCAGGTGCACCACGTTGTGGTGGTACAAGGCGGTTTCACGTGCGCTGTGGAGTGCTTTGAATAACAGGGTTTTGTCCAGCGGGGCGGTAAGGATGCCCGAATAACCGGCTTGATAAAGCTGCTCCATCCGCGATGGCAGGGCACTGCTACCAAAATGGATCAAGTAGAGTGTCTGCAGTAAAGGTTCTGCTCTCAGGGCAACGGCAAATTGACACTCTTCCATGTCCAGGCTGGATTGGTCCACCAGCACAGTTTGAAAAGAATTATCGGAATCTGCCGATTCGATTAATTTGGCGAAAGCTCGGGCACTGCCTGTAACGACAGTAAAATCCACACCCCAGCTTTTCAAGTGGTTGGTAATATCGTGATGCTCATTTTTGTCATCCGATAGCAAGAGGACTCGCATGTTTTGCAGAGAATCGGATGCTTTCAAAGGCGTGCTTTTTTCTGCTGTATCGGGGAGGGGTTGGCCTTCCTGTCCAAGAGACTCATCGGGTTCTTCTGATGGTCTGGGAGTGTTTTGTATCTCCAGTACCGGCTTGGAGCGGCCTGCTTGTCCGGAGAAGAGGCTATAGAGAACGACTGCGCTGATCAGTATGGCGATCGAGATCAGCCCCAGCGGGAGTCCGCCAAAAAACATCAATAGGTTCAGGCTAACGATACCGGCAGTGATGCGGTAAGCCGGTATACCCGGTTTTATGTTGAATGTTTGTCGTTCTGTATATTTGCTATCCATGGCAGTGACTTATTGACTGAGCGTTTCGCTGTGAGTGGGTAGGTTTTCGTGAATTTCCAGGACCTTGTCCAGGTTGGCCAGGAAGACATCCACGCAATCCGGATCAAAATGTCGACCTCTTTGCTCTTCCAGATAGGCAAGGGTCCGGTCCAACGACCAAGCGTTTTTATAGGGGCGCTCTGATCGTAAGGCGTCAAATACATCGGCAACGGCAACCACTCTGGCCTCAATAGGGATATCGTTGCCGGCCAATCCTTGCGGATAGCCCTTGCCGTCAAACCGTTCGTGATGGCCATACGCGATGATCGCCCCCGCCTGTATGTAGCATGAGGTACTGTCACGCAGAATATCATACCCAATCCGTGTATGAGTCTGCATGATGCTCCACTCTTCGCTGGTTAGCTTGCCTGGCTTTAACAAAATGTGATCCGGTATGCCAATCTTACCAATGTCATGCATGGGAGCGGCCAGGCGAATAATTTCGCAAAGCCTGTCATCCAGATTGAGTGAGCGGGCGATGAGGCAGGCAAAATCGGACATACGCACGACGTGATCACCTGTCTCTTCATCACGAAACTCACCGGCCTTTGCGAGCCTCAAAAGCGTCTCTTTTTCACGAAGCTGTAGCTCTTCGGTCTTTCTGGATATCTCCTGTTCGAGCCAGCGTGCCCGATCTTTAATGATGACTTGCTGTTTTCGTAACTGAAGCAGGTTGCGACACCTGGCTCGACACTCGTAGTGATCGATCGGTTTTGATAAGAAGTCCGTTGCGCCGGCTTCCAGGGCTTGATAGCGAATTGATTTGTCATCTATGCAGGTGATGATCACCAGTGGGATATCAGTACAGGATGGGATCTTGCGAAACCAATGGGTGAATTCGACGCCATCCATGTTAGGCATTTTATAGTCGGTAATAACCAAGTCATGGTTATTGTGTTTCGCCCATTCCAGTGCCTTGACCGGGTCAGAGAAACACTCCACCTGTATGTGCTCATCTATGGAGTGGATCAACTCTTCAAGGATCATCAGACTGATAGTCTGGTCATCAAGAATCAGTACGGTTGGCATAACCCAGTCCTCGGGCATCCGATAGGCAGAGCAATCTGAATAGCATGCTCAATCCGGGATGAATGCGGATGCCTATCGCTTATGGTCAGTATGAAGTAAAAACATACTATGTTAATTAAAAACAAAAAGATAGCAGTGGACATGTCGTTGGCATCCAGCTAATTCTCGGTGAAAAGTTGCTGCAGCAGGGTCCTGATATTGCCCGCTTCGAAAGGTTTGTCGCAGATGGCGGATACGCCAGCTTGTTGTATGGCCGCCAAGCGGTTCTCATTTTCTTCGCTGGTGACCATGACAATCGGAATCGACGATTGGCTGCTATTGGCCCGAACGTGGTTGACCAACGCTTCGCCATCCATTTCCGGCATGTTGTAATCGGTGACGATAAGGTCGAAAAAATTATTATCGATCAGTTCGATGGCTTCCTTTCCATTACACGCCTCGGTGAAGAGCTCCAGACCCATGTCTGTCAGGGTTTTTCGCAAATGCTTGCGGGCAAATCCACTGTCATCCACGAGCAAGACATGCAGGCTTTCAGGGTCGTAATCGCCTAAATTGAGTGATTGTGGATCCAGGTATTCCAGCGTTGTTCCCAGGGCGATACGCAGAGAGTCTTGCGAAAAGGGTTTTGGCAAAATGGCGATGGCGCCCGCTTGACGGATGGGATCCAGGTAGCGAAAGCGGGTTTCACTGGAGATCAACATGAAAGCGGTATCCTTGCTTTGCTCCGACTCCCGCATACTGTGGACAAGATCGGTACCTGTCATGTCCGGGAGATAGAGCGTGCTGATCACCAGGTCAGGTACAAATTCATTCATCATAGCCAGGGCTTCACCTCCGGAAGAGACCGCGGTGATTCGATGAATATTCAAGTTATTCAGGTACTTGGTGACTATCTTCTGTTGAGTGACAGAAGGCTCAACCAGTATGACCATGAGGTCAGCAAGTGTTAGGGACATCTTTCCGCTCGGTTAGAGTTGGTAAACCGATAGCGGCCATCTGGGTCATTTCTTTATAACCTATCTAATGCTACAGGGTTGTATTAGATGGTTTTTTTCATTGGCTGGACATTGTCGCCACCCTAGTGTGACGACGGCCCCTCTGGATGTAATCTTACAGGGCGCGATTACTGGCTTGCATAAAGGCATCCCGGAAGGCGGAGTAGTCGGTCACCACCGGAAATTGAGGGAACTCATCAATCACATTCTGAGGGGGGCGGAATAAAATTCCCTTATCGGCTTCGGCTAGCATGGTGGTGTCATTGTAGGAGTCGCCTGCCGCAATTACCCGGAAATTGAGTCCGTGGAACGCCTTAACGGCTTGACGTTTGGGGTCTTTTTGTCGCAGGTGATAGGCCTCAACCATGCCGTCTGAATCTACGCCGAGTTTATGACAGAGCAGTGTGGGGTAGCCCAGTTGGCGCATCATAGGGGCGGCAAATTCATAGAACGTATCGGACAGAATGACGACTTGAAAGCGCTCCCTCAGCCAGTCCAGAAACTCGCGTGCCCCCTCCAGTGGTGACATGCCCGCTATCACTTCCTGGATGTCGGCCAATCCCAGGTTATGCTGTTTTAGAATCTGCAGGCGCTGCCGCATCAGTACATCGTAATCGGGGATGTCGCGGGTGGTCGCCTTAAGCTCGTCGATGCCAGTTCTTTCGGCAAAATTGATCCAGATTTCAGGTATCAGCACCCCTTCGAGGTCGAGACAGGCCATTTCCACGCGTCATTTCTCCTGTTGTCGGAAGCATTGGGGGACGTTATTCCCCCATAAAAAACGCCGCTAGGATACACCATGCCCCGGTGGATGGGCAGTGCGGATCTTCCTACTATTCTAATGGTTATATAAATATCGTTTACGTAAAAAGGTTGACGTATACGTTACCCTTGTCTATATTGCGTTCCCGAGGAGTAGAGGATGGATAAGTTACTGACAGTTACCGAATTGGCCGAGGAGTTCAATGTTACTCCCAGAACAGTTCGGTTTTATGAGACCAAGGGGTTGATCAGCCCCCAACGTGTGGGATCGACGAGGGTCTACACTTATCGTGACCGTGCCCGTCTGAAATTGATTCTGCGCGCCAAGCGTCTTGGCTTCTCGCTCACGGATATTCGTGAATATCTGAACCTGTACAACGTGGATCCTGAGCAGATTGAACAGCAGCAACTCCTCCTCACAAAAATCAGCCGTCGTATCGAGGAGCTGGAACAACAGCAGGAAGATCTGATAGCGACCCTCGACGAGTTGAGAGACATAGAACAACAGGCATTGTCGAATATAAAAAGGCGGGCTGCCGCAGAGTCATCGAAATAACAGGTTGAACTGGGTTTGCCAGCCGGCTGTAAAGCATGAATTGCACTGAAAATTGGTATCCATACTGGCGGAGAATGCAATGAAAAACATCGTAATCGCAGGCTATGCCCGCACCCCATTTACCCTCTCGAATAAAGGCGCATTGGCCAAGACACGGCCCGATGATCTAGCGGCGGCGGCCGTGCGGGGGTTAGTGGAGCGGACCGGAGTGGCTGTTGAGGATATTGAGGATCTGATGCTTGGTTGCGCCTTCCCGGAGGGGGAGCAGGGCTTCAATATGGCCCGATTGGTCGTATTCCTCAGCGGTCTGCCGGTCTCTATCGGTGGGGCGACAGTGAATCGTTTCTGTGGTTCCTCCATGCAGGCGATTCATCAGGCAGCGGGAGCAATCACCCTGGGTGCGGGTGAGGTCTATATCTGCGCCGGCGTCGAGTCGATGACCCGGGTACCCATGGCCGGATTCAATCCCATGCCCAATCCGCAGTTGGCTGCAGCGATGCCGGGGGCTTACATGAGCATGGGGGAGACGGCCGAGAATCTGGCCAAGCAGTACGCCATTTCGCGAGCAGACCAGGAAGCATTCGCCGTGCACAGTCATGAGAAGGCGGCCGCCGCCCAGGCCGATGGCCGCTTAAGCGACGAAATTGTGGCGATCAATGGTGTGGAGCAGGATGGCTGCATTCGACCCGAAACCACCCTGGAGAGTCTCGCCGGGCTCAGGCTGGCTTTTGACGAGAACGGCAGTGTCACCGCCGGCACTTCATCCCCGTTGACGGACGGCGCCTCCGCCGTACTGGTCTGCAGTGAAGATTATGCGCGTGCCCACGGTCTGAATATCCTGGCCAAAATCCGCAGTTTTGCGGTCTCCGGTTGTGCCCCAGAGATTATGGGCATCGGGCCGGTTATCTCCACCCGCAAAGCGCTGGAACGGGCCGGCCTGACGATGGCCGATATCGATGTCATCGAACTGAATGAGGCCTTCGCCTCCCAGTCGCTGGCCTGCGTAAGAGACCTGGATGTGGATCTGGCCAAGACCAATCTGGATGGCGGGGCCATCGCCTTGGGCCATCCGCTCGGTGCGACCGGTGCGCGTATTACCGGCAAGGCGGCGTCGCTGCTCAAGCGCGAGGGTAAACAGTTTGCGCTGGCCACCCAATGTATCGGAGGCGGCCAGGGTATTGCCACCATTCTGGAGGCGATCTAATGGAGATTAAAAAGGTTGCTGTTATCGGTGCCGGTGTGATGGGGGCCGGTATCGCCGCACACATCAGTAATGCCGGCATTCCCGTAGTGCTGTTGGATATCGTCCCTAAGGGGGTCGATAACCGAAATGCCATCGCTGAAGGGGCGGTGCAGAAAATGCTCAAGGTGCAACCGGCGCCCTTTATGCACAAGCGCAATGCACGCCTGATTACCACCGGTAATATCGAAGACCACCTGGAACTGTTGGCAGAGTGTGACTGGATCATCGAGGCGGTGATCGAACGCCTGGATATCAAACAGGATCTCTATAGCAAGATCGATGCTGTCCGCAGGCCGGGGTCGATTGTCTCGTCCAACACCTCCACCATCCCGCTGCATGATTTGGTAGCGGGACAGAGCGATGTCTTTGCGGCAGATTTCCTTATTACCCACTTTTTCAATCCTCCGCGCTATATGCGTCTGCTGGAGATTACCTCGGGCGATAAAACCCGTGCAGAGGCGGTAGCTGCGATCCGGGATTTTTCTGATCGCGCCTTGGGTAAGGGTGTCGTCGACTGCAAGGATAAACCGGGATTTATCGCCAACCGTATCGGTATCTTCTGGATACAGGTGGCGATTCTGGAAGCGATGGCGCTGGGTCTGACGGTGGAGGAGGCCGACGCCGTGATGGGGCGTCCGCTGGGGATTCCCAAGACCGGCGTGTTCGGACTCTCCGATCTGGTAGGGATCGACCTGATGCCGCACCTTATGGAAAGCATGGAGCGTACCCTGCCAAAGGGTGACCCGTTTCTGGAAAAGAGCACGATTCCCGAGCTGGTGAGCCGAATGATTGCGGACGGTTATACCGGACGCAAAGGCAAAGGCGGGTTCTATCGCATTAACAAATCGTCCGGCAATAAGGTCAAGGAGAGCATTGATCTGGCCAGTGGTGAATACCGTCCCTCACAAAAGGCTCATCTGGAGTCGCTTGCCCAGGCGCGAACGGGTGGGCTCAAGACGTTGGTCTCGCACCCGGACAGAGGTGGCCGATACGCAAGAAGAGTACTGGCCCAGGTGCTCGGTTATGCCGCCAGTCTGGTACCCGAGATTGCCGACGATATCCTGGCCGTGGATGAAGCAATGAAGCTGGGCTATGCCTGGAAATACGGTCCGTTTGAATTGATCGACCGTCTCGGTACCAAGGCTTTCGGTGAGTTGCTGGAGCGTGAAGGGGTGGCTCTGCCGCCGCTGATTCAGCTTGCCGCTGAACAAAGCTTCTATCGGGTTCAGGATGGGCAACTGCAGTACCTGGATACTTCCGGTATCTACCAGGATCTGCAGCGTCCCGCCGGGGTGTTGCTGCTGTCGGATATCAAACGGCGTAGTGAACCGTTGGCCAAGAATGGCTCGGCCGCACTCTGGGATATCGGTGACGGCGTGGTCTGTCTTGAATACACCAGCAAGATGAACGCCATGGATCCGGATATTCTGGCCCTGATGCGTGAATCGATTGCGATCGTTTCCAAGGGCTATAAAGCGCTCGTATTGCATAACGAAGGCGACAACTACTCGGTAGGCGCCAATCTTGGTCTGCTGCTATTTGCCGCCAATCTCGGTACCTGGGATCAGATCGAAGAGATGGTCGAAGGTGGACAGGAGACCTACCGGGCGCTCAAGTACGCCCCCTTCCCGGTAGTCGGGGCGCCCTCCGGCATGGCGTTGGGTGGTGGCTGTGAATCGCTGTTGCACTGTGATGCCGTACAGGCCCATGCCGAGACCTATATCGGCCTGGTCGAGGTGGGGGTCGGTCTGATCCCCGGTTGGGGTGGCTGCAAGGAGATGTTGCAGCGCTGGATCAGCAACAAGCGGCGTCCGGGCGGGCCGATGCCGGCCGTCATCAAATGTTTTGAAACCATCAGTACTGCCACCGTGGCCAAGTCGGCCGCCGAGGCGAAGGATTTCCTCTTCTTCCGTCCTGACGACGGCATCACCATGAATCGTGATCGCCTGCTGGCCGATGCCAAGGCGCGCGCCCTTTCAATGGTGGACGGCTATCAGCCACCAAAGCCGATAGAGATCAGACTGCCGGGACCCACCGCCAAGGCGGCGATGGAGATGGCCGTCAACGGGGTTCGTCTGGCGGGCAAGGCAACGGCGCATGATGTGGTGGTCTCAATGAAACTGGCTGAAATGCTCAGCGGTGGTGATACCGATATCACCGAACCGATGACTGAGGATGATCTGCTGGCACTGGAACGTGAAGTGTTTATGTCACTGATTCGACATCCCGATACCCTCGATCGTATGGAACATATGCTCGAAACCGGTAAACCGCTGAGGAACTAAGAGAATGGCTAGCTATAAGACACCGCTGCGCGATATGCACTTTGTGTATAACGAACTGTTTGATGCCGAGGCGATACAGGCACTACCGGGCTGTGAAGAGGTCACACCTGATCTGGTGGACGCCATCTTGGAAGAGGCGGGGCGTTTTTGTGAAGAGCGGCTGTTCCCGCTCAATCGTTCCGGCGATGAAGAGGGTTGCCACTTTGATAACGGTGAGGTGACGACGCCTGCCGGTTTGAAAGAGGCGTATCACGATTTCAATGAGATGGGTTGGGGGGCGCTGGCGGCCGATCCGGAATACGGCGGACAGGGTCTGCCCAATGCCATCAGTATGCTGGTTGAAGAGATCATGTGCAGTACCAACTTTGCTTTCGGTCTCTACCCTGGGTTAACCCATGGTGCCTATAACGCCCTGGCGGCACGTGCCAGTGATGAGTTGAAGGAGAAGTTCCTGCCCAATATGGTTACCGGTCGCTGGAGCGGCTCGATGTGCCTGACCGAACCCCAGTGCGGCACCGATCTGGGATTGGTGCGCACCAAGGCCGAAGCGCAGGAAGACGGCAGTTATCGTATCACCGGTACCAAGATGTTTATTACCGCCGGTGAACACGATCTGACGGAGAACATCATCCATCTGGTGCTGGCTCGTACGCCGGACGCGCCAAAAGGTATCAAGGGTATCAGTCTGTTCCTGGTGCCAAAAGTCCGTGTCAACAGTGATGGCTCGTTGGGCGAGCGGAACGGCGTCAGTTGTGGCTCTATCGAACACAAAATGGGTATCAACGCCTCGGCCACCTGTGTGATGAATTTCGATGAGGCGGAGGGCTTCCTGGTTGGTCGCTTGAACAAGGGCATGGAGGCGATGTTCATTATGATGAACACCGAGCGTCTGGCGGTGGGTATCCAGGGGCTCGGTATCGGTGAAGCCTCTTACCAGGGGGCAGTTGCCTATGCCCGTGAGCGTCTCCAGGGGCGTGCGCTGACCGGTGTCAAATCCCCCGACAAGATGGCGGACTCGCTGCTGGTGCATCCGGATGTGCGGCGCATGTTGTTGACACAGCGCGCCTATGTGGAGGGCAACCGGGCATTGGCCGTTTGGGTGGCCAGTGAACTGGATCATGCCAAACGCAATCCGGACAGGAAACGGCGTCAGCAGGCGGAGGACTTTGTCGCGCTGATGACCCCGATCGTTAAGGCGTTCATGACCGATACCGGCTCTGAAGTGGCCAACCTGGGCATGCAGGTATTAGGCGGGCACGGCTATATCCGTGAGCACGGTATGGAGCAGTATGTGCGGGATGCGCGGATTGCCCAGATCTATGAAGGCACCAACGGTATCCAGGCGATGGATCTGGTGGGACGTAAACTGCCGGCGCACATGGGCCGCTACCTGCGTCGTTTCTTCCATCCGGTCAGAGATTATTTGGAATCCAAGGAACACGATTTTTCCCAACACCGCTTTTTGATGCCACTGGCCAAAGCGTTTGGCCGGCTGCAGAAGGCGACGGCCTTTATAGCGCAAAAAGGTATGGGTAATCCCGATGAGGCGGGGGCGGCAGCGGCCGATTACCTGCGGCTTTTTGCCGTGGTAACCCTCGGTTATCTCTGGATGCGTATGGCGGATGTGGCTAAGCAGCAGTTGGATCAGGATCCACTCTTTTATCAGGCCAAACTGGATACAGCACGTTTCTACTTTGAACGTATCCTTCCGCAGAGTGGTGCCCTGTTTGCCAATATCATGGCGGGCTCCAAGGGCATGATGCAGTTTAATGATGAGGCGTTCTAAAGCGGTATCGGTGTGTCGTGAATTGGGCGCTAATCGATGAACCTGATCTTTCGTCTGATCGTTCAGTTGATCACCTCCCGATTCCGGCCACAGCAGTCGCTGATGGCGGTGGCCAGTTTGCGGATGCGGGTATTGCCGACCGATCTAGATATTAATCTGCACCTGACCAACTCCCGTTATCTGGCATTGATGGACCTGGGACGCATAGAGTTGATGTTGCGCACCGGTTTGATGCGAAAGGCGTTGAAACGACGTTGGTTGCCGGTTGTAGCGTTTTCCAATGTGCGATTTCGCCGGGAGATCAATCCGTTTCAACGTTTTACCCTGCATACCCGTCTGCTGGGTTGGGATGAGAAGTGGTTCTATATGGAACAGCGGTTCGAAACGAAACGGGGAGTGGCCGCGGTCGGTATCGTTAAAGGTCTGTTTAGAGGGCCTTCAGGCAACATACCGACCCAACAGTTGGTTGCGTTGGCCGATCATGACGGCGTCATGGAACAGCCGGCGTTCTTAGCCGGATTGGATCATTTTGAGCGGCACTTGAGAGAATTCAGTCCGCTGGAGTAAGTATTAAAAGTTTACGTGGGAGCGGACTGGCCGCTGCGTGCAGGGGGCAACCGTATCGTGGTATCAAAAGCTGCCGCTCCCACTTTTTATTCAAAAACGGGTATCGCGAAGAGGTATGAGATGGATGAGGTAGTTCGGATCGAACGAGCCGACGCGGTGGCGGTGGTTACACTGGACCGACCGGCATCGCTGAATGCGCTTGATAGCGACATGTCATACCAACTGCGGGATGGTTTTAAACAACTCGCCGCCGATCAAGCTGTCCGTGTCGTTATCCTGCGTGGTGCGGGCGATCATTTCATGGCCGGCGGCGATATCGCCTTTTTCAAAAAAAGTTTGGCGCTATTGCCCGAGGAACGGGAAGCGAAGGTAGCCGGATTGATCGAGGTTGTTCATCAATTCGTCACCATCCTCAGGGAGATGCCGCAGCCGGTGATTGCCAGTGTACGCGGCAGTGTGGCCGGTTTTGGCATGAGTCTGGTGGCCGCCGCCGATCTGGCTGTTGCATCGGACTGCGCTAGATTTACCCAAGCCTACACCCAGATCGGAACCACTCCGGATGGCGGCAATACCTACTTCATTCCACGCGCCATCGGCAGTAAGCGGGCGATGGGTTTGACGCTGTTAAATGAACCGATCGATGCCCACGAGGCATTGGCCATAGGTCTGGTGAACCGAGTTGTGGAGGATAGCTTGCTGGAGGAGGCTACGCTGAAACTTGCACAGCGTTTGGCCAGGGGTCCCTCCCAGGCCTTTGCCCAGACCAAGCAGTTGATCAACAGCAGTATGGGCAATAGTTTGGCGCAGCAACTGCTAGCAGAGCAGGAGAGCTTTACCCGCTGTGCCTTATCGGATGATTTTGCCGAAGGTGTTACGGCTTTCATGGAAAAACGGCGTCCTGAGTTTGCCGGAAAATAGTTGTCGGCGTATTCAGATAGGTAATTTTTATCTCTTTAATCAATCACTGGCGGCAGCCAAATCAACCGAAGGTGATGTATGAAAGTACTGGTGGCAGTAAAGCGGGTTGTGGATTACAACGTAAAGGTGCGGGTGAAGGCGGACGAGACGGGGGTGGAGTTGGCCAACGTCAAGATGTCGATGAACCCGTTTGACGAGATTGCGGTGGAAGAGTCGGTGCGACTGAAAGAGGCGGGCAAGGCGGAAGAGATCGTGGTGGTCTCGTTGGGTGCGAAGCAGAGCCAGGAGACGATCCGCAATGCGCTGGCGCTGGGTGCCGACCGGGGGATACTGGTGGAGAGTGAGGAAGAGCTACAGCCGCTGGCGGTGGCGAAACTGCTCAAAGCGGTGGTGGAGCGGGAACAGCCGGAGCTGGTGATCCTGGGCAAACAGGCGATCGACGACGACAGCAACCAAGTGGGGCAGATGCTGGCGGCGCTGCTGGATTGGCCGCAAGGCACCTTTGCCTCCAAGGTCGTGCTGGAAGGGGGTGAGCTGGCGGTGACCCGGGAGATCGACGGCGGACTGGAGACGGTACAACTACAACTGCCGGCGGTGGTGAGCACCGACCTGCGGCTGAATGAACCGCGCTATGCCAAATTGCCGAACATCATGAAGGCAAAAAAGAAACCGCTGGAAGTGATTCCGGTAGGAGACCTGGGTGTGGATGTGGCGCCACGGCTCACGGTGCTGAAAGTGAGCGAGCCGGGCCAGCGCCAGGCGGGAATCAAAGTAGAGACGGTAGCGGAGTTGGTGGAAAAGCTGCGTAACGAAGCGAAGGTGATAGCATGAGTATTCTGGTCATAGCGGAACACGACAACGCCGAACTGAAAGGGGCGACGTTGCACACAGTAACGGCGGCGCGCCAACTGGGCGCCGAGATCCACCTGCTGGTAGCCGGATCCGGTTGCGGCGCGGTGGCCGAAGCGGCGGCCGGGATCCAGGGCGTGAGTAAAGTCCTGGTAGCGGATGACGGGGTGTACGAACACCCGCTGGCGGAAGGGCTGTCACGGCTGGTCACCCAACTGGCGGAAGGCTACAGCCACGTGCTGGCGCCGGCGACCACCTTTGGCAAGAACTTCATGCCGCGGGTCGCGGCACGGCTGGATGTGGCGATGCTGTCGGACATCACCGGTATCGAGAGCGAAGACACCTTTGTACGGCCGATCTATGCGGGCAATGCCCTGGCGACGGTCCAGAGCAGTGACCGGATCAAACTGATCACCGTGCGGGGTACGGCGTTTGATGCGGCGGAAAGTGGCGGCAGTGCCACGATCGAGCCAATAGCGGCCGGAGAAGGCTATACCAAATCGCGCTACCTGGGGGCGGAGCTGACGGTCTCGGAACGGCCGGAGCTGACCAGCGCCAAGATTGTGGTCTCGGGCGGCCGGGGTATGGGCAGTGGTGAGAACTTCAAACTGATCGAGGCGGTGGCGGACAAGCTGAACGCGGCGATCGGTGCATCGCGGGCGGCGGTGGATGCGGGCTATGTACCGAATGACTACCAGGTGGGACAGACCGGCAAGATCGTGGCGCCGGATTTGTACATCGCGGTGGGCATCTCTGGGGCGATCCAACACCTGGCGGGGATGAAAGAGAGCAAGGTGATTGTGGCGATCAACAAAGACGAAGAGGCGCCGATCTTCCAGGTGGCCGATTACGGCTTGGTGGCGGATCTGTTCCAGGCCCTGCCGGAGTTGGCCGAACAGTTGTAACGGCGGTAAGGCGGCACGGGAAGCGGGGTGTTGATCGGCCCGAACTGACAATACCACGAGTGACTGGATGGAGGGGAGAATGATAACAAGCGTGCGAAACCTGTTTGCACTCGGCTGTTTGCTATTGGCAACGCATTTGGGGGCCACCGAGATTGCCAAGGTAAATCTACCTGATCAGGTGAAGCCGGATGGGATCGATCAGGTCCTGCAGCTTAACGGGGCCGGCATTCGCTACAAGTTTATTTTCAAGATCTATATCGGGGCACTTTATCTGCCGGAGAAACAGAATTCGGCCGAGGAGATCGTGGCTTCCAGCCAACCCAAACGCATCCTGATGCATTTTCTATATGATAGGGTGACCAAGCAGGATCTGGACAAGGCTTGGCGTGAGGGTTTTGCCGCCAACCATGATGAGCAGATCATGCGCCAACTGGAAGATCGGATTCAGCGCTTCTCGGCGCTGTTCTCTGATCTCGTAGAGGGCGATGAAGTCTGGTTGGACAATATTCCCGGGATGGGTACCCGGGTATCTGTAAACGGTGAACTCCGGGGCACTATTCCAGGCGATGATTTCTATCCGGCCCTGCTACGTATCTGGATAGGTAGCGAACCGGTAACCACCGCCCTGAAGCGCTCCATGCTGGGGCAGGAACAGTAAAAGGCGGGTACGTTAACGCTGGATAAGATGTCAACCAATCCCCCCACCCAGGGGGATTTTTCTCTGCATTATTTGATCCGGTCCCCATTTTTCAGGGTGGTTGTGGGTTGCGGCTGTAGTCAGTACGGATGAAATTACTGCTTTCTTTCCAACACCTGATATGATGCGGCACGAAGCCAATAGAATACCAGGCAAGAAATATGGTTTTAACGGATTATTATACGGAAGACGAAGCCGGTCTCCGGTTTACCCGACAGCAGGCCAGCCTATTTGCCAAAGAGATCGCAGGCGACTTTAACCCCCTGCACAATCAGGATGCCAAGCTGTTTTGCGTACCCGGGGATCTGCTGTTTGCAGTGACCCTGGCCAAATACGGTTTAAGTCAGAAGATGTGCTTTACCTTCTCAGGGATGGTTGGTGACGGGACGCCTCTGCAATATCAAGAACAAACCGAGCATGAGCTGCGTTTGGTAGACGGGCAGGAGAAAAACTGCCTGCAGATAGAGCGACACGGTCAGATTTCCCATGATTCCACGTTGATTAAGGATTTCACTCGCCGCTATGTCGAGTTCTCAGGTAAGAACTTCCTGCAAGTATTGGTGCCGCTGATGTCCCAGGAGGGAGTCATGATCAACCCGGACAGACCGCTGGTTATCTATCAGCAGATGTCCATCGACCTACAGCGTCTGGATATTGAACATCCCTCGCTGGAGCTGACGGATACCATTACCAACATCGAGGGCAAGAAAGGCGATGTGCGTATGCGCTTCTGCCTGAAGTCGGGCAGTCAAGTGGTTGGCGAAGGCGAGAAGCGCATGGCGCTGCGTGGAATTAGAGAGTTTGACCAGGCCGATATGAACCGCATGGTTGAATCTTATATCGGTTACCAGCGGGCGCATTCAGCCTGAGCCCTGCGTCAGGACTTCCCTTGGATGAAGGGGCCGGTAAATCCCTTCACGCTTTACCGAAAAGCGCGACCGGTTTTAAACGAAAAACAGCAACGAGAGCAGGGCGCCGAGGATAATGAGTATATAAGAGGCGGGGGAGACACCCTGATCTTTTGTGCGCATACCGATAAAGCCTTCAAAGCGGTCTTTCGTTACGACACTCAAAACCCCGAGCAGAATAAAAAAGGTCCCGGTGTAGGCGCCGATCTGTTTCAATACCGTGAATTTTTCGCCGCTTGTTCCACTGACGCCTCCTCCGATGGTGACAAACTTGTTGGCAAATGAGATATCAGGGATGGTCAGGAGCGCAAGGGATAGAAAAAAGAGTGTAATGGCTGATCTGTTCATGCCCTTATTGTCCATAGCTTCAAGCGGTTATCTTGAATAAGAGGGAATCGACTTGAGCTGTATAGCACGATTTACCATTCCCCTCAATGCCAAGTGGGTATAACAGGCGGTGTGGGTGCTCTGCAGGTTCGGTTGATAGCGGCAAGGTTGAAAATAACTGATATTTGTATGGTTTTGAATGCGGGTATTGGCCCTGTTGGTGCGCCGCGCTAACCGTTATCATGAGCACTTGATATTTGTGGGTGGAAGGGCAGCCAAGTGCCCCATTTAAATATCTTTGGACAGATATGATCTGAGAGCACAGGGTGCTGGAGAGGGCTTGATGAAGTACGACATCGTAATAATAGGTGGTGGGCCGGCTGGCCTCAGTTTTGCCCGCTCTCTGGCTGATAGCGCGTTCCGTGTACTGGTTATTGAGCAGTCTGACGCGGCGGATCTGGAAGCTCCGGAGATTGATGGACGGGATATCGCCCTGACCCATTTGTCAAAAAAAATCCTCACCGAGATGGGTGTATTGGCACGGATTCCTGAGGGCGAGATTGCCCCGATCAAGCAGGCCAAGGTGATCAATGGCAACTCATCCTACTGCCTGGAAATAGATAGCAAAAAAGAGGCGGTAGATGCCCTCGGCTACCTGGTGCCCAATTACCTGATCAGAAAGGCACTGTTCGAAGAGGTTAAGACTGTCGGCAATGTTGAGTTGTTGACCGCTACCTCGGTAAAAGGTGTACAAATCGAAACACAACAGGCGACGGTTTTCCTTTCCAATGGTGAGTCGGTCGAGGCTTCATTGGTGGTCGCTGCGGACAGCCGTTTCTCTGCGACACGGCGCAAAGTGGGTATTTCTGCCTCCATGCAGGATTTCGGCAGGGTGGCCATTGTCAGTCGTATGACCCATGAAAAGCCACATGATCAGATTGCCTACGAGTGTTTTCACTACGGGCGTACGCTGGCCGTACTGCCCTTGAATGGCAACCTCTCCTCCACCGTGGTGACTGTCACGGCAGATGTGGCGAGCCAGATTCAAGCCCTTAGCGATGCAGATTTTGCGGCTGAGGTGCAGGCACGTTTCAATAACCGTTTGGGTGAGATGCGGCTGGAAGGGAAGCGGCACGCCTATCCTCTGGTGGCGGTTCACGCCAATAAATTTGTCAAGTCGCGTTATGCTCTGATCGGTGACGCGGCGGTGGGTATGCATCCGGTCACCGCTCACGGATTCAATCTGGGTCTGCGTGGTCAGGATACTCTGTTCAGGGAGATCAAGGCGGCACAACTAGAAGGTCGGGATATCGGTGACTTGGCTGTGCTGGAAAAGTACCAGGAAAAACATATGCGCGTGACCTGGCCGTTGTATACCGGTACCAATGAGATTGTCAGTCTTTATACCAATGATTCGGTACCGGCTAAAATTCTACGCGGCCTGGTGTTGCGCCTGAGTAACAACTTTCCACCGGTCAAACAGATGATTTCCAAGAAGCTGACGGAGCTTGGAGGACATGAAGAGGGCGGTTTGCCATTTCTGTAATCCAACAACTATTCAGCGCGACTGATGATTAACTCTTCAAGTGTCCTGGATTTGAATTCGCGTCGGTAGAGTACCCAAACGATTCCACTACTCAACGCGATAAAAATCCACGAATTGATGAACCAGCCCAGCACCGCCAGACTGAAATAGTAGGTACGCAGCCCCTGGTTAAAATTGTTAGCGGCTAAGGAGGCGACATGTGCAATGCGGGTGGCAAAGGCTTTGCGTTCACGTTCTGTTATCTGGGCATCCTGTGACGGAGCGCCACCTACCATCACTGCGCAAAAGCCATATTGCCTCAGGCTCCAGGTAAATTTAAAGAACGCATACATAAACAGGCCGACAAGCAGTAACAGTTTGATCTCCCACTCCGTGCGGCTGGCATCGATGGCGAAAGGTACGTCTGCCACCATATCGATGACTTTGTCCGTTGAACCCATAACGGTTACCAACCCGGCCAGGATCAACATGGTGGATGAGGCGAAGAAGGCCACACTGCGTTCCAGATTGGCCAGTGCCGTGGTATCTGCAACCCGCACATCCCGCAGCATCATCTGTTCCATCCATGCCTGTCGGTATTGGTGCAGTACGCTGGAGAGACTGTTGGTGGTGAGTGCCATGCGCTGTGAGTAGATCATGTATCCATAGAAGCAGAACATAAACCAGATAAACGCAGTAATGCTTTCCCAATGGCTTTTACTGAAGGCGATGATCTCGTTCATGGATAGGCGGTCACTCAATGCGGATAGATTGTAACGGCTACCACTATAGCAGAGCTTGGCGTGGCAAATCACCGCAGACAGAGGCGGTTTTGCTGCTATATAGCGCCCCGCAAGGCCGGGGCGCTATATTTGGTATCGGCGTTAATGGCCGTTATAGATCTCTCTGATGAATGAGTCGCAGTGTTCAATAATCAGCTTGCGCTTGGTTTTGAGGGTGGGGGTCAGGTAGCCGTTCTCCACACTCCAGGCTTCTCCCAGCAATACCACCTTGCGTATCTGTGCATAGCCGGGAAATTCACGCAGTTGATCGCCAATTCGACGATACACCTGATCGAGCACTTTCTTATCCCGCATTGCAGTCGGGTCATCCGGATCCAGTCCTAACCCTTCGGCCAGATTTCTCCAGTGCTCCGTCTGTGGCACAATCAGTGCGGCGAGGAAGGGACGTCCTTCCCCAATGACCAGTACTTGTTCGAATAGCGCGTCCATGGCGATGGCGATCTCCATGTCGGCGGGTGAGACCTTTTCACCGTTGGCCAGTACGATGATGTCCTTTATTCTGCCGGTGATGTAGACATGCCCGGTGGCGTCTATCCTGGCTACATCACCGGTGTGAAACCAGCCGTTCTCGTCGATAACCCGGGCGGTCTCTTGCGGATTGTTCCAGAAGCCGAGCATGACCGCATCACCCCTAGCCAGCAATTCCCCGTTATCTGCGGTTGCCAACTGGGTTCCGGGAAGTGCACGACCGACGCTTTCGGGAATATTGTCATCAATTCTGTTCACCGCCAGCACCGGGCTGGTCTCTGTCAATCCATACCCTTGTAATACCGGTACCCCGAGTGCCAGAAAGGTGCGGGCGACGTCCGGTGGCAAAGGGGCGCCACCACTGATGGCTGTACGCAGGCGCCCACCCAGCTTTCCGGTAATCTGATTGGCCACCAGTCTGTCCAACAGCGGCCAGAGTAGCAGCCAGGGGGACCAGCTTCGCCGGCCTTGTAGGCATTCAAACCGCTTCCAACCCACACTGACTGCAAGATTGAACAGTTTGCGTACGATCGCAGGCTTTTCGTCCAGCCCCTCCTGGATCTTGGCGTAGATCCGTTCATAGATACGCGGTACGCTGATCATGAAGGTGGGGCGGATAATCAGCAGGTCCTCTGCCAGCAGCAGAATCGAGCGGGCATAGGCCACGGTAATGCCCGCCATTAAGGGCAGGTAATAACCGCCGGTACGTTCCAGCATGTGGGAGAGTGGCAGAAAGGAGAGCAGGATATCGTCATCATTGACGGTGGTGGTCTGAAGCGCCTGGTAGGTGTTGCTGAGGATATTGTGGTGGCTCAGCATCACCCCCTTGGGATGACCGGTGGTGCCGGATGTGTAGACAATAGAGCAGAGGCTGTGGGGATCGATATCGTCTACAATCTGGTATTCTCCTGCCATCTTGGGAAGCCACTCATCCAGTTGCCGAATACGGTCATCGTGCTCCATACCATCCAGTGATTCGATAGAGATAATGCGATGAATAGTCGCTAACTCATCTCTAACCGGCGCCAGGCTCTGCCACTGCTCGCGGCCGAATATGACCAACAGTTTGATTGCCGAGGCTTCGGCAATATAGGCGACGTTCCCACCGCGATCGTTATAAAACAGTGGCACACTCACCAGACCAAGGCCGAGGGCGGCTTGATCGAACATGACCCATTCCCGTCGATTGGGCATCATGATACCCACTCGGTCGCCGCGCTTTAGGCCCTCTTGCTGAAATGCCGCTTGCCAACGTGCAGTTTCTCGTCGCATTTCAGACCAGGAGCTCTCTTTCCAAACGGCCTGGTCCGGATCGAAATAACGGTATGCGATTCGGTCAGGGGTGCGTCGGGTGCGCTCATTAAACAGTCCTGCCAGTGTAACGGCCTCGTCCAGGGAGATGATTTCCTGGTTGGCTTTCATAATGCTCTCCTCTCTTGAAGCGAATCGACAGTACCTATCTGCGTAGATGTTTGTACATTCAGCTTCTTTGCAACCTGGGTAGTCGGGTTGTCCCGGTTGTCGTGGCGGGGGGCTTTATCACCTGTTTCGCCGGGTGGATTAATACAAGTTTATTATCGTTATGGTTGAGTGTCGGCATTCGAACCGACGGGCTATTTATGGATGATTCGTTGCACTATGACGATAGGCGCTCCTTTTTAAGTCAGATGGTCAGCGTGGCGGTAAAGCCGAAGGCGCACTGAGTCCCCCTTTTAAAAAGGGTAACAGGCGCTGAATAATGCCCTCAATATCTGCCGGATCACAATATCGACAAGATTCGATCATCTCCAGCGCATCAGTGCCGGCCAGGGTGAATGCAATGGTGCCGATGACGAAGTGAACCCGCCAGGAGAGCTCCTCTTGTGAGAGTTCGGGGAGGGTTTTTGCCAAGGCTTTACGAAACCGGTCTTTCACCTCTGCATAAAGCAGTGGCAGGAAATCGTGCACCTCCGGACCCGGTTCGGCATGGGTTCGTCCCAGCAGCTTAATGAAATTGGTGCCGCCCTGGTTGGGATTCATGCTCGCTTTAAGGGCTGGCTCCACAAAGGCGCGCAGGATGTCCTCCACGGGGAGGGGCTGATCGCCGGCCTTCTGCTCCATGGTATCGAGCGTTTGAATACGCTTTTTATTCATCGGCTCCACTCTACGTTGAAAAACTGCATGATACAGTTGAGCCTTTGATCCGAAGTGGTAATTGACCGCCGCCAAATTGACGTTGGCCCGGGACGTGATGGTGCGCATCGAGGTGGCGGAATAGCCTTTTTCGGCAAAAATTTCCTCAGCGACATCAAGAATTTTATTCTTTGTGTCGATCGGCACCTTCAAGTGGTGGTTGCTGATCTCGCTGCTGGCAATGGCATTTGCTCTAAATGGGTTCATTGGGCCATATTACCCCTGACGATTTTGATAGATTAGGGATTCAGTTAAACGTTCGTTTTAATTTTTGTCAAGTCGATTTTCCACTAAGCTGTCAATGATAGTGGCGTAATAAGCAGGAAATGTTGAGTTCCGACCATTGATAGGAGGCCCCGTTGACTGAAACGATTGAAGCGCCGAAGTGCGATAAGCAGTTGGATGTAAGCGGGTTAATCTGCCCGCTACCGGTGCTGAAGACCAAGGCTGCGCTTTCGCGCATGGCGATAGGCGAAGTACTGAAAGTGATCGTCACCCACCCCGATTCAAGAAAGGAGTTTCCGGTACTCTGTAAACTCCCAGAGTTCGACCTTTTAGCCAGTAGTGAGGAGGATGGGCGATTCCTCTACTGGATCAAGAAAGTGGCCGGGAAAACGGTATGATTGTCGTACTGCTTGCTTTTCATGGCGCACATCGCGGTAAAGTTACGGTATAATTTTCCACCCTGTTTAACCTCCAAAAAATGGTTTCGTATGAAATTTACTGTAATTCCCGTGACCGCATTTGAGCAAAATTGCACACTGGTTGTCTGTGAAGAGACAAAACGGGCGGCGGTAGTCGATCCCGGTGGGGATATTGATCGAATTCTGCAGGAGGTTGAGACCCAGGGATTGACCCTGGAGAAGATCCTGATCACCCATGCGCACATTGATCATGCCGGCGCAGCAGGAGAGCTCTCAAGACGCCTGGGTATTCCTATCGAAGGCCCGCATAAGGAGGACAAATTCTGGATCGATGACCTCTCTGAACAGGCGAAGATGTTTGGATTCCCTCCCGCCGAGAGTTTTGAGCCGGCACGCTGGCTGGAGCAGGGGGACGTGGTGCAGGTCGGTAACCAGCAACTGGAAGTACGGCACTGCCCTGGGCATACGCCAGGCCATGTGGTCTTTTTCAATCCGTCCGAGAAAGTGGCGATTGTGGGTGATGTGTTGTTCAACGGATCGATCGGACGAACCGATTTTCCCAAAGGGGATTATGCCACCCTATTACAGTCAATCCGCCAACAGTTATGGAGTATGGGCGACGAGGTGGAATTCATCGCCGGGCACGGGCCGGTGTCGACCATCGGCCATGAACGGGCGACCAACCCCTTCCTCAACTGAGCTGCAGACCGATGAAGCGCAGTGAGCACTTGAAAAAACTCTCCTGGGAGCATCACGATGCACTGAAGTTCGCGCGGCGCATTAACAAGGGTATGAGCAATGGTACCGATCCGGAGCAGATCGCCCGCTATGTGGTCTTCATTGTCGATACGTTACTGCAGCCCCATTTTGATCTGGAAGAGCAATCTTTGATCGGACGTCTGGATACGGCCCAGGCACAAGATATCGCCGTGACGCAGGTGATAGAGGATCATCAGAAATTTATCCGACTGGTAGACGCGATTCGAGAGCCGGCGGATGATCTTAAATCTTTGTTGGAAAGCTTTGTCGACTTGTTGAAACAGCATGTCAAATGGGAAGAGCAGCGTTTCTTCCCCTACTGCGAAAAGACGTTGTCCCCACAGGATCTGGAACAGATCAGCCGTGAACTGGATCAGGGACATATCCCTGACTCTGTCACCTGGGACGAACCGTTCTGGAATTAAGGGCAAGTCAGGGTCAGTCAACAGGCTTAGTAAGCCAGCGCCGGGGTTGTTGTCTCTCTGTTGCGACTGTTGTTGATGAGCCCGGCCAGTCGCCTTACCCCCTCCTCAATCTTGGTGGCGGTGCTGTTTGAGAAGTTTAACCGCATGCTGTTATCCGATTCCCCGCTGATATAGAACGCTTCGCCGGGAACGAAGGCGACGCCTTCGGCGACCGCGGCCCTGAACAGTTCCAGCGTGCTCTCGTTGCTGGTCAGGGTGGCCCAGATAAACATTCCACCCTGGGGTTTGGTAAACCGAACCTGGTCTGCCAGGTGGTGCTTGAGCGCATTGGCCATGCTATCCAGCCGCTCACCATAGGCGCGACGGATCTCTTCCAGGTGGGGGGCGAGCGCCCCGCTCTGTAGAAAACTCAGTACCAGTTGCTGATCATAGCCGCTGGAATGCAGGTCAGCCGCCTGCTTCAATTTCTCAACCACCTTGATCACCTCGCGCGGAGCACTGATCCAGCCCAGACGCAGTGCCGGTGCGATAATCTTGGAAAAAGAACCGAAGTGAATCACCCGCTCCGGAAGCAAGGATTGCAGCGAGGGAAGCACCTCACCGGAGTAGCGCAGGGCGCTGTAAGGGGCATCTTCCAGGATCCAGAAGTTGTAACGTTCGGCCAGGGCGACTAGGCCCTTCCTTCGCTCCAGGGAATAGCTGGCACCGGTCGGGTTTTGGAAGTCGGTTACCGTATAGAAGCAGCGAATCGGCTCGCGTTTGATCAGCGTCTCCAGTGCCTCCAGATCAGGACCCTGTTCATCAGACGGTATGGAGAGCAGGGTAGCCTGGTTGGCCCGCAGTACCTGCAGCGCCCCCAGATAAGTGGGGGCTTCAACCATCACCTTGTCGCCCGGATCGACCAGGCAGCGCACGACCAGATCCAGGCCCTGCTGAGAGCCGGTGGTGACAATGATCTGTTCGGCATGGGAGGCGGTATCGGTCAACTGCTCGGCAATGTGTTGACGTAGCGGAAACAGTCCCGGGGTTTCGCTGTACTGGTAGAGTCGGTTGCCCAGTTTCTGCTGCATTTGGGTTGACGCTTGCTGCAAGGCGGCTACCGGGAACAGGTCCGGATCCGGCAGCCCGCCGGCAAAAGAGATCATGTCGGGCTGTTGGGTGACGGCCAGGATATCCCGGATGAAAGAGCTATTCAGATTGATAGTGCGTTGTGCAAACATCCTCATGATCTCTGTTGTTGTAGGCTGTTTGCAGCATAAGACAATCCGCTACTTCTCCATTTGATGGTTTGGGGTAAATCTTTTGTCTAAATGTGCTATTTTTTTGCCATGAGCCTGCGCCGAACTACCGCCTATGAACACCAGACCCGCATCAACGAGGTGCTCTACCTGATACATGCGGATCTTTCCGCCTCGTTGGATATCGGTCGTTTGGCGCAAAATGCCTGTTACTCTCCCTACCATTTTCAGCGTATTTTCAGACAGATCACCGGTGAGAGTGTGCACGACTACATCCGTCGATGTCGTTTGGAATGGGCGGCTAATTTGCTGATTTATAATCCGAATATGGCTATTGTCGAAGTGGCGGGGGAGTGTGGGTTTCAGTCCAATGCGGCGTTTAATCACGCCTTCAAGGCGTATTTCGGCTGCTCACCGACGTACTGGCGGCGCGAGGGTTATGCAAACCGAAGCCGGACCCTGAAAGCCGCCTGGTCTGAATCGGAACGCAATCCTTTGCAGCGTTATTATCGGGACACGTTGGATAGCGTTCAGCCATCCGTTTCCCGCAAGGTGGAGATCCGGCGCCTGACCAGCGTCCCGGTGGCCTATATCCGCCATGTCGGCTATGACCCGCGAATCAGCGAAGTGTGGGCACAATTGCTGGATTGGGGGGTGGCGCAGGGAATAGATGTGGATGCTCAAGCCATGATCGGTCTGCACCACAGCAATCCGGACTTGGTAGCTTTTGATCAGTGCCGTTACGTGGCTTGCCTGGCGCTGCCGGAACCAATCTATCCCAGTGATGGTGTGGGCGTTATGGAGATACCTGGAGGGTTGTATGCCTGCTGCCGTGGAGAGGGAATGTTTGGTGATCTGCTTTATCTGATGAGGGATCTGTATAGGCATTGGCTCCCCGCCAGCGATTACCAGGCCAGGAGTCTTCCGCCTTATGCCCTCTATCACGACAACCACTTTATCAATCAGAGTGGCCATTTCAGTCTGGAATTCCGTATTCCGGTAACCAGAAAAATAGTTTGAACAAACATTTGATTAAGTGATAAAAACAGGACAATCAATAATTTAAGTATATTTCTTCCTGATGTTCCCTGTCTGGGATGACCCATGTCACAAAGCGGGATGGAAACGACTCTGATCACTGGACGAGGTGATAGGGCACTCCTAAGCTGAAAATAAGATGAGATGGCTTAACGCTTTGCTGTTGGGTACCGTTCTTTCCCTCCTTACAGGCGGTGTGGCGGTCCATAGCCTGTTCCCAGCCGTGCAGTGGATCCACTCACCCTTACATGTGTTTTTAGAAACGCTGGGTGCTTTTACCGCCTTAATGGCGGCGGCATTGCTCACCCTGCTCAAGGTTTATGAACGGATTCCGGCACGTTATATATGGGTAGTGGCGGCGCTGGCCGGGATGGGGGTACTGGACGGTTTCCACGCCTTGTCCCAGGAACTGCAGCGTTTTGTCTGGCTCCACTCGCTCGCCATGCTGTTAGGCGGACTGATGGCCTCCTTGATCTGGTTACCCGAATCCATTGCCAGACGGGCGGTCGTTTACCGATTACCCCTGGTGGTGATGCTGATGGGGATAGTGATCGGCAGTGCGGCACTACACTATGGGCCACTATGGTCGATGCTGGATAATCAGGGGCTGTTCAGTATTCCGGCCACTTGGATCAATGCCCTGGGTGGCGGGCTGTTTTTGGCGGCGGCCGTCTACTTCCTGTTGGAAAAACGCCGTCAGTCCGTGCAGGACAGTCCTATCTTTTCCAGCCATTATCTATTGCTCGGCGCTTCAGGACTGATGTTTCCGTTATCCGTGTTGTGGGATCCCGCCTGGTGGTATTGGCATCTATTGCGATTCGCCGCCTATGCCCTGGTGTTTTTATACCTGTTTCTGTTATCCCGTTCCGAAGAACGCCAGCTGTTTATGCTTAATACCGAACTGGAAGCACGGGTTAAGTTGCGTACTCATCAGTTGAAGACCGAGTTGAA
>NZ_JBNKFS010000013.1:0-119465 GCF_050289425.1 Sedimenticola sp.
CAACTGTTTCCCCACATGGTTATTCAAATGGTCGCCATAGGAGAAGAATCTGGATCTCTTGATCATATGCTCTCTAAGGTGGCCGATTTTTTTGAAGAGGAAGTTGATAACGCCGTTGATGCGCTTAGTAGCCTGATGGAACCTTTTATCATGGTCGTAATTGGAACATTAGTTGGTAGCTTGGTAGTTGCCATGTATCTGCCCATCTTCAAAATGGCGTCTGTTGTCTAGCCGTTTGACCAGAAGAACTTACAGATAATTAATGAACTATCTAACGGTTTTCCAGCAAAACCTTGTGCTATTTCTGGCCATTTGTTTGCTCCTCGGCCTTTTCGTCGGTAGTTTTCTGAATGTAGTTGCCTATAGGCTTCCCAAGATAATGGAAGCCGACTGGCGGCAACAGTGCCATGATTTTCTCGATATAAAGAACGCATCCGAGGCGTCTTCTCCATATTTAACACTCAGCCGACCCAGTTCCAGCTGTCCACACTGCGGCCACAAGATTCGTGCCTGGGAGAATATCCCCCTACTCAGTTGGCTGTTATTACGGGGAAAATGTTCCGAGTGCAAACAACCGATCTCGATGCGCTATCCGGTTGTAGAGCTGACTACCGGCCTACTCTCTTTAGCCGTAGCACTACACTTCGGTTTCAGTTGGCAGGCGGCGGCAGCATTACCACTGACTTGGTCTCTCATCGCCCTCACCCTGATCGATTTTGACGAGCAATTACTTCCCGATTCAATTGTTTTACCCGTGCTCTGGTTGGGTCTCATATTGAGTCTTTTCGGTATCTTCACTGACAGCCACTCGGCAATTATTGGTGCGGTAGCCGGCTACCTCTCTTTATGGAGTGTGTTTCAGTTATTCAAGCTATTAACCGGCAAAGAGGGCATGGGCTATGGCGACTTTAAATTATTCGCGCTATTCGGTGCATGGTTCGGCTGGCAATCCCTGATCCAGATTATTCTGCTCTCTTCCGTTGTGGGAGCGGTAGTGGGAATTCTGCTGATCCTGATTCGGGGACGCGACCGCAACATCCCCATCCCTTTCGGACCCTATCTTGCCGCGGCCGGGTGGATTAGCCTCATCTGGGGCGAGCAGATCAATACCGCCTATCTCCATTGGGCGGGACTGGCCTGAACAGTGTTTGTAGTCGGACTCACGGGTGGGATCGGCTGTGGCAAGAGCGCCGTAACCGGCTGTTTTGCAGCGTTAGGCGTCCCTATTATCGATGCAGACGTGGTGGCAAGAGAAGTGGTCGAACCGGGCCAACCCGCTTTACAGGAGATTGCCGGTCAGTTTGGTACTGAGGCACTGGATGCCAGCGGTGCCCTCAACCGTAGCTGGTTGCGAGAGCACATCTTCACCCACCCCGACGCCAAAACCAGGCTGGAAGCCATTCTGCATCCGCGGATTCGTCACGCTATGCGGCAAAAACTGACCAAGGTGGCGGCACCTTATGCCATCTTCTCCATTCCACTATTATTCGAGACCGGACAAGACAGCGGCGTCGATCGCGTCTTGGTAGTGGACTGTCCTGTCGAATTGCAGATCAGCCGGGTTACACAACGAGACCAGGCGACCCTAGCCCAGACCCAATCCATCATCGACTCCCAGATTGATCGAGCCAGCCGCTTGGCCATGGCGGATGACATCATCGATAATTCAGGCAGTCTCCATGACTTACCGCCGATAATAGAGAAACTCCACGAGAAATACCTTAAACTTGCCACCTGACAAGCTTATGAGTGTCAGAATCGGTATAATGTAACAAGTCGCCAAATTCAGACACCGCTTCAGGTGTAGTCATTTACAGACAACCAGCCCATGCAACCAGCTGTTTCAGACAAAATCATTTATGAGCATCCGCTCAATGAGAAGACCAGAACCTTTCTGCGTCTGGAACACCTGTTTCGCCAAGTCGATTTCCACATCCCCCAATCCAGCACCTGGGATAGCCGAGCCGCCATCACCAGCTTGATGGATATGGTAGCCATTTTTTCCCGTGCCGATATCAAGACTGATCTGATTAAAGAGTTAAAGCGCCATCAGGAAAAACTGGCCAGTATCCGCACTATGGCGGATGTCAACGAAGAGCGTCTTGACCAGATATTGAGAGAGTTGAACAGCGTTTCCAGTCGACTCCAACAACTGGGTGGACAACTGGGACAAGAGCTACGAGAGAATGAATTCCTAAAGAGTATTACCCAGCGTAGCAGTATTCCCGGAGGTAGTTGTGCCTTTGATTTGCCACTCTACCATTTTTGGCTTCAACAACCTTTTGAGCAACGTCATCAGGAAATCGTCGCATGGCGGCAGACCCTGGAGCCGGTGTTTACGGCCGTCAGCCTGTTGCTATCGCTGATTCGTGGCAGTACAACCCCGACCCGAGAGATCGCTGAAAGCGGTTTTTTCCAGCAAAGCCTGGATGCCCAATCACCCGCCCAATTGATCCGTGTCGGTTTGCCACGCGAAAGCGACCTGTTCGCAGAGATCAGTGGTGGTAAACACCGCTTCACCATTCGCTTTATGGAACAGTCGAAGGAGGAGCGTGCTACCCAGACCAAGCGCGATACTACCTTCTTCCTGAACTGCTGTATTTTATAGATATGATAGAGAATCAGCCGATAAACGTGTGCTGCCCAATCTGCAGAAAAGAGTTTGACTGGCATAGCCGCCCAGAATCACGCCCCTTCTGTAGCGAACGTTGTCGGCTAATCGATCTGGGTGATTGGCTGGAAGAGAAGCACCGCATTCCGGACAACACTCCTGCAAGCCCTTTCCTCCCCCCCGAAGAGGATTACTGAGACGGTTTAGCCCATAGCGCACTGATCGCCGCAATACCCTGCCCACCTTTTTTCACGGCTATGTCGATATAACTCTGGTCCAGCCCGCCCAAAGCGTAAACCGGTAGATTGGCAGCCGCCACGGCTTGCGCAAACCGATCCCAGCCCATCGGTTTGGCATTTGGGTGAGACTGAGTCGGCAAAACCGGGGAGAGCACACAGAAATCCGCATTTATTGCCATAGCTTGCTGCAACTCGGCCAAAGTATGGCACGAAGCCGACACCCACTTCTCGCTAGTTAGTGGGCGCTCACTCATAACTGTTAGCTGTTGGCTGCTCAAGTGTATGCCCGCCGCATCGAGTTCTTGTGCCAGTTCAGCACTGTTGCTCAAGAGCATCTCCGCACCAAACTGTCTACATATAGACAATGCATCAGACGCCAACGCACGATAATCACTAAGCCCTATCCCCGGTGCCCGTAAGCGGACCAATCGAACACCCCGGCTCAATGAAGTCTCCAGACGCCGCAGAAACGGCTTGGGATCAGCTGGATCAGGACCGGTTATCAGATATTGTTGAGGCAGTCGTAACGCGGTACAAATGGGGCGATCCGCTGCTGGCATGGCATATTGATACAGATGTTCAGGAAAGACCCATTCTAGAGGCTGCCCTTCCAGACCAAGGGGTTTGCCAAAGTATTTGTCGACCCGATGCACGTCCAGTCGCACGGTTTTATCCGGGTAACTATAGGTGACGTCAATCAGAGGTTGGTAAGTACTGACTTCTACACCCAGTTCCTCTCGAATCTCCCGCCGTAACGCGCTATCCAGATCTTCGCCCCGCTCCACCTTGCCACCGGGAAATTCCCACAGGCCCCCTTGATGTGCGCCGGCAGGCCGGCGCGTTAACAACACGCGACCTTGGTTATCCTGAATTACAGCGACAGCAACATGAACCGGAAGCATAGATTGAGAACTTATCAGGCAGATTGGCTACGAGCGATACTCTGCATTGATCTTCACATAATCATAGGAGAGGTCACAGGTGAGCACCCGTGTGGTAGCCTCTCCGCGGCCCAAGGCAACCCGTATGATCAGTTCGCACTGATCCATAATCCGTTGACCGGCCGCCTCGGTGTAGTCCGCAGCACGTCCACCGTCCCGTACGATGCAGACATCGTCCAGCCAAATCCTGATCTGATCGATATCGAGACCTTCAATACCGGCGCGACCCACAGCAGCAAGAATACGCCCCCAGTTTGGATCGGAAGCAAACAGGGCCGTTTTGACCAGGGGTGAGTGCGCAACGGTATAAGCAACCTCTTTCGCCTCTTGTTCGGTTGCAGCACCTTCTACCCGCACCTCAACCAACTTGGTGGCACCCTCTCCGTCCAATACGATGGCTCTGGCCAGATGCATACAAACCTCACTGACCACGGCGCACAATCGATCGAATTCGTGTGAAGTTTCATCCGTGATAGGTGAGCACCCACTTACTCCTGACGCCATTAATACACAGGCATCGTTGGTGGAGGTATCGCCATCCACAGTAATGGAGTTGAATGAAGGTTTCACTGCCAGCTCAAGGCAATGCTGCAGCAACTGCCGGTCAACCAAGGCATCGGTGGCGATATAGGCCAGCATGGTTGCCATATCCGGCCGGATCATGCCAGACCCCTTGGCCATGCCGGTTACCGTAATGGTCTTGCCTGAGAGTTCCAGTTGCCGCGAAACCAACTTGGGCTCCGTGTCGGTGGTCATGATGGCCCGTGCCGCCCTCTCCCAACCCGACTCGGACAAAGCAGTCAGTGCATCGGGTACCGCCACAGCAATCCGGTCCACCGGTAGCGGCTCGCCGATTACCCCGGTTGAAAATGGCAAGACCTGGTTGATGGCGCAGGCCCTTGCTGCGGCAACCGACTTACAGGATTCGCGGGATGCCCGCAGGCCGGAGTCACCGGTACCGGCATTGGCATTTCCAGAGTTGATCAATAGGTAGCGCGGCATGGTAGCGGCAAGGTGTTCTCGGGCAACCACTACGGGTGCCGCGCAAAACGCATTGCGGGTAAAAACCGCCGCACACGTGCTGCCCTCAGCAAGTTCAATAATCACCAGATCATCACGATCGCGATATTTGATCCCGGCCCCGGTCGAACCCAGCCGAATGCCAGGAACCGGCTGAAACTCCAACGCTTCGCTCATTGACTCGACTCCGCCAATTTCCGATTAATAGCTGCCTGCAATTGCGCCCTATTGAATACGCCCATGGCACTGTTTGTATTTTTTCCCGGAACCGCAGGGGCAGGGCTCATTACGCCCCACTTTACGATCCGCGCGAACGAATGGCTGCTGCGCTTCTTCGTCCAAACTATTCGACGCACCCTCCTCCGCTTCGCCGAAGCCGCCAAACTCTTCATGCTGGAACTGAAAATCCGCTTCATTTTGCTCATGGGCCGGGATTTCCATGCTCTCCTGCGGCTGAATCCGGACCTTGGTCAGTACCTCAATGATCTCTTGCTTGATGCTATCCAACATATTGGAGAACAGTTCATAGGCTTCCCGCTTATACTCCTGCTTGGGGTTTTTCTGCGCATAGCCGCGCAAGTGGATTCCCTGACGCAGATAATCCATAGCCGCCAGATGCTCTTTCCAACTGGCATCCAGGATTTGCAGCATGATCGCCTTCTCATACATACGCAGGTTTTCGCTACCTGCCAGGGCCTCTTTCTCGGCATACTCCTGTTCTATCTGGCCAATAATCTTCTGACGCAAGGTCTCCTCATGCAGGCTGTCATCCGCATCGAGCCAATCCTGGATTGGATAGTCCAGTTCATATTCTGTTTTCAGGGCCTCGGTGAGCCCTGGGATATCCCACTGTTCATCGAGACTTTCCGGCGGAATATAGCGATCGATTAACGCATTGACCACATCATGGCGGATTGAGGTAATTGAGTCGGAAACATCGCCGGCATCCATCAATTCATCACGCTGCTGATAGATAACCTTGCGTTGGTCGTTGGCAACATCATCGTACTCAAGTAGCTGTTTACGGATATCGAAGTTGCGCCCTTCCACCTTCTTCTGCGCATTGGCAATCGCCTTGGTCACCCAGGGATGTTCAATCGCCTCACCCTCTTCCATGCCCAGTTTCTGCATAATCGCCGAGACCCGATCCGATGCAAAGATACGCATCAGATTATCCTCAAGCGACAGATAGAAGCGGGTTGATCCGGGATCGCCTTGACGTCCAGAGCGACCACGCAACTGATTGTCTACGCGCCTTGATTCGTGCCGCTCGGTACCGACCACGTGCAGACCACCCGCCTCCAGCACCTGCTGGTGACGCGCCTTCCAGTCGGCCCGAATCTTTTCGACTGCGTCCGGTGTGGCCGAATCGCCAAGCTCGGCTATCTCCATTTCCGGATTGCCACCCAGCACAATATCGGTACCACGACCGGCCATATTGGTAGCGATGGTTACCGCACCGGGACGACCGGCTTCAGCCACAATATTGGCCTCCCGCTCATGGTGCTTGGCGTTTAGCACCTGATGCGGCACTTTGGCCTCATTCAGTAATCCAGAAATCAATTCGGATGTTTCAATCGAAGCCGTGCCCACCAATACTGGCTGACCACGTTTTATACAATCCTGAATATCCTCGGTAATCGCACGATACTTTTCAGCGCTGGTCAGGTAGACCAGATCCCCCATATCCTTACGTATCATTTCACGATTGGTGGGCATAACCACCACTTCCAATCCGTAGATCTGCAAGAACTCCGGCGCCTCCGTATCCGCTGTGCCGGTCATGCCAGAAAGCTTGTTGTAGAGACGGAAATAGTTCTGGAAGGTGATCGATGCTAGGGTTTGATTCTCCTTCTGTATCTCCACACCCTCTTTGGCTTCAACGGCTTGATGCAGCCCCTCCGACCAACGGCGTCCCGGCATGGTGCGGCCGGTGAATTCATCCACGATGACAATCTCACCATTGCGCACAATGTAGTCGACATTTTTCTGAAACAGCGCATGGGCGCGTAGCGCACTGGTGACATGATGCATCAAACTGATGTTTGCCGTGTCATAGAGGCTTGTCGCGGGATCCAGCAGCCCCATCTCCGTCAGCATATCCTCCACATGCTGATGTCCCTCTTCACTGAGGTATACCTGCCGAGCCTTTTCATCCACCGAATAGTCGCCGGGGCCAAAGGATGGTTTACCCTCTTCATCCGCCTCGATCGGCTCCTGCCGTGTTAGATGGGGTATTATCTGGTCAATACGGGTGTAGAGATCCGAGCTCCCTTCAGCCGGGCCGGAAATAATCAGCGGGGTACGCGCCTCATCGATCAGGATGGAGTCCACCTCATCCACCACGGCGAAAAACTTTTCACGCTGTACGCGCTGCTCAGCACTGAACGCCATGTTATCGCGCAGATAATCAAAGCCGTATTCATTATTGGTGCCGTATGTAATGTCGCAGGCATAAGCCTCTCGGCGACTGGCCGGGTGCAGATGGAGGTAGCCGCCACTTTTACCATCGTAGGTATAGTCACAGACAAAGGATGAATCATCTACGCCAGCCCCTGAAGACTGGATAACGCCAACGCTCAGGCCCAGGAAGTTATAGATGCGTCCCATCCACTCGGCGTCGCGGCGTGCCAGGTAATCGTTTACCGTCACCACATGCACCCCTTTTCCAGGCAGTGCATTCAGATAAACCGCCAGGGTCGCTACCAGGGTTTTGCCCTCACCGGTACGCATCTCGGCGATTTTTCCGTCATTGAGTACCATGCCACCGATCAATTGCACGTCGAAATGGCGCATATTGAGCACGCGGTTGCCCGCCTCGCGCACCACAGCGAAGGCTTCCGGCATCAAACTGTTCAGTTCGACACCCTGCTCCAACCGCCCTCTAAACTCTCCGGTCTTGGCCTTCAACTCCTCATCGGTAAGCACCTGTAGTGTCGGCTCCAATCCGTTGATTTGAGCAACCACCTTTGACATCCGCTTGATGAGGCGATCATTACGACTGCCGAAGACCTTCCTGAGAATCTTACTGACCATGGAAAAACTCTTGCTGGTTTGAATTTAGGCCCGCACCGGACATAGCGAAGGTGGGCCGGAAAAATGAAACGGTGATGATACCGCAAAAAGGCCGCGATAGCAGGCAAAACATATTACACGAACGCCCCCAGCCAGCGCAGCTTACCGGTCCGGCAGAGAGGCCAAAATGCTGTATTCAGCGCTTAGCGCGCAGGTACTTGGCGGGGTTGAGGGTTTTGCCGTTACGAGCAATTTCAAAATGGACGTGAGGTCCGGTAGAGCGACCGCTGGATCCCATCAGAGCTATCGGCTTCCCTTGAGTAACCAGATCACCTACTTTGACCAATATATTGCTGTTGTGGCCATAGCGCGTTACGTAACCATCCGAATGGGTAATCTCCACCAATTTACCAAAGCCACTCTTCTCACCCGCCCAGGTAACAATACCGGAGGCTACGGCAACCACGTGAGAATTCTTCTTACCCGCAACATCTACGCCATGATGGAAAGCTTTCTTACCGGTAAAGGGGTCATTGCGGTAACCGTAGCGTGACGAGATCCAACCTTTTTCCACCGGGCGTCCGGCCGGCAGCAACTCTGCATTTAGCAAATTGTCGCGCAACAACCCTTCCATTAGGTCCAATTTATGCTCACGATCGGAAATAACCAACTGGAGCTGCTCCATGTCCGACACCAACTCCGACAAGCTGACCGACTGTGCCAGCTCCCCTTCTTCGATACCGCCGCGAGCGGGCTCTTCTTCGAAATTGAATTCGGCAGCGTCTAATTTGCCTATTTTAGCCAATCTTTCGCCCAAAGCATCAATCCGCAGGATATGGGATTGCAACTGACCTAACCTGAGGGCCAGCGCATCCAAATGCTCTTGGGTGCGCCCTTTCGTCTCCTGCAGTTCGTTGCGCTGGCTCTGTAACAGATCACGCACCACTTCCGCCGTATTGTCACTGGAGGCCTGAGCCGGCTGAGTACTGATTCCCATCTGATATCCAGCCCAGAGAGAGCCCCCCATCAACGCGGCCAATGCTGGAACCAAGGTAAAAATCAGCTTGTAAGGCGAGATCGGACGACTGCCTTTTTTATGACAAAATCTGGAGAGGAGTATAATCTTCATGGATTGGGTACTAGACTCACAAGTGCCTGATTGAAAGATAAATCACCAAAACAGCAACTTCCGTGACACAATTCATCCATGAACAAACGACCGCGTCTCATCAAGGACTTTATCCGGCACACCCACACGCTACATGGGTTACTTGAACAGTCCAAGGCGCAGTCGTTGTTGTTACAACAGATTCGAGCCCTAATTCCGTCGCCCCTGGATACCCACTGCACAGCCGTGGTACAAAAGGGCGCCCAGCTTGTACTCTATGTCGACGCTTCCACCTGGGCCAGTCGTTTGCGTTTTACCGCCCGCGAGCTAGTCCGAAAACTAAACGCCAGCGGTATTGCGGTCGAGCGTATTACAGTTCGGGTGATGGTGACCAACAAACCACCCAAGCGGGAGCGAGTCACCACCAGACGGCTTAGTGTGGAAAATGCATCCCTGATAAATCAAACCGCCGCCGGCATTCAGGATAAGCAACTGAGCGAAGCCTTGATCCGCCTTGGTAGGCACGCCACCAAACCGGTTAATTAGGGTTCAGGTAGCCTGCACCGGTTTCATATAAGAGATGGGCACACTATCCCCCTCTTCAAAGGTTACCTCTTCCCACGCGGACTCATCGGCGATTAGCGCCTTCAGAAGCTTGTTATTCAGGGCGTGCCCTGATTTATAACCACTGAATGCACCGATCAAACTGTGACCAAGCAGATACAGATCACCGATAGCGTCAAGAATCTTGTGTTTGACGAACTCGTCCTCGTAACGCAGTCCGTCCTCATTAAGTACCCGATAATCATCCACCACGATGGCGTTGTTCATACTGCCGCCGAGTGCCAGCTCACGCTCCCGCAACATCTCGATATCACGCAGGAATCCGAAAGTCCGCGCGCGACTCACCTCCTTGACGAAGGAGGTGGATGAAAAATCGATCGTGGCGGATTTGGTACGTTCGGCAAAAGCCGGGTGATTGAAATCGATACCGAAAGAGACCTTAAAGCCATCAAACGGCTCGAAGGCGGCATACTTGTCATCCTCTTTGACCGTCACCTTGCGCTTGATACGGATAAAACGCTTCGGCGCATTCTGCTCTTCCACGCCAGCGGACTGGATCAGGAACACAAAAGGGCCGGCGCTGCCGTCCATGATCGGCACTTCGGGGGCGCTCACATCCACATAGGCGTTATCGATGCCAAGACCGGCAAAGGCGGAAAGCAGATGCTCGACGGTCGAGATCTTTACGCCATCTTGCTCCAGGGTGGTGGATAAACGGGTATCACCGACATTATCCGGCCGGGCCGCGATCTCCATCGGCTCTTCCAGGTCAACACGACGAAAAACCACTCCGGTATCTATCGCTGCGGGACGCAAGGTCAGGTAGACCTTCTCACCCGTGTGCAGACCCACTCCTGTAGCACGAATAACGTTCTTAAGCGTACGCTGCCGTATCATGTTGCCTGTAGTCCCCATTTCCCGGCCCATTAAACGGCCGGATGGTATCACACAATCCACGCTTTGAGCTAAATATCGACCATCCGCATGGATATGCTTTTATTGATCACGCCAGGCTCTAACATCTGCCAGATGATTACCTGCCCCCCAACACCCATTAGGGTATTCCCTTATTAAGTACCAGTTTCACCCCTTTATTGCAAGTTTATTTCTCCTCGCGGAACGGGTAATAACCGCTCCCGGAACCGGTTCACGCTTCTTGGTCAGAAACCCTTTCAATGGTTGGCAACTAAGCCAATACCGTTTCAATCAGCCTGACGCCGCAGGAAGGCCGGAATATCCAGGTAATCCATGTTGTGCTCCTGGGCGGCGGCAACATAGGATTTAGCCGCCTTTCTAACCACCGTCGGGCTATCCATCTCACGGTAATCTGCCGGCCCCGGCGCTACCACATCAGAGTTGACCAGGCGTACAGGAGGTGCCTCCTCTACCACCGTCGGCTTAATCTCCGCCGCGCCGATAGCACCCAGTCCGGTGGCGACCACCGTCACCCGCAATTCATCACTCATATCCGGATCGATCACCGTCCCCACCACCACGGTGGCATCATCACAGGCGAACTCCTTGACCGTGCTACCTACTTCATCAAACTCACCGATAGATAGATCCAGACCGGCGGTGATATTCACCAAAATACCTTTGGCACCCGCCAGATTGACATCCTCCAACAGGGGACTATTGATCGCCTGTTCGGCTGCGTCACGCGCCCGGTTGTCGCCCTTGGCACAACCGGAACCCATCATGGCGGTACCCATTTCAGACATGACGGTTCGCACATCGGCAAAGTCGACATTGATCAAACCTGGGCGGGTGATCAGTTCAGCGATGCCCTGTACCGCACCTTGCAGTACATCGTTGGCCGACTTGAAAGCATTCAGCAAACTCATGTCACGACCCAGCACCGCCAACAGCTTTTCATTGGGGATAGTAATCAGTGAATCCACATACTGGCTCAGCGCTTCGATCCCCTTGTCGGCGATCTGCATACGCTTTCCCCCTTCAAACGGGAAGGGCTTTGTGACCACAGCAACAGTCAATATACCCATCTCGCGAGCCACCTCGGCTACCACAGGCGCTGCACCGGTACCGGTACCACCACCCATACCGGCGGTGATGAAAACCATGTCGCTCCCCTGCAGTGCTTCATGGATGCGCTCACGATCCTCCATCGCGGCATCGCGCCCCACGTCGGGATTGGCCCCGGCACCCAAACCTTTGGTGATATTGGAGCCCAGTTGAAGCAGCGTACGCACCTGACTGTTCTTCAATGCCTGCGCATCGGTATTGGCACAGATGAAATCCACCCCTTCGATACTCGCATTCAGCATGTGGTTGACTGCATTACCGCCACCGCCACCGACACCAATCACCTTTATTACTGCGTTTTGGCTATATGCATCCATCAATTCAAACATGTCACTCTCTCCTCATCATCCAGGCCCTGCAACACGGCCACCTGAAAAAACGTAAATTTGTCAAAAAGTCAGAAATTGCCCTGAAACCAGCTCTTCATGCGATTCCATATCGCCTTGAAATTGTTACCCCCAGGAAGATCCTGCAAACGCCCCGTCCGATTCTGTTGCCCAAACAGCAGCAGACCGACGCCTGTCGCATAAATCGGATTACGCACCACATCCACCAACCCCGTTACATACTGCGGAACACCCAGTCTTACCGGCATATGGAACACCTCCTCCGCCAGTTCAATCAGCCCCTCCATCTTGGAACTACCACCCGTCAACACCACCCCCCCTGCAATCAGATCCTCAAACCCGCTGCGTCGCAGCTCGGCCTGAACCAAACCCAGCAACTCCTCATATCTGGGTTCCACCACCTCGGCCAGAGTTTGCCGGGACAGCCTTCTTGGAGGACGGTCACCGATACTCGGCACTTCGATCGTTTCATCACTGGCCGCCAACTGGGTTAATGCACAGGCGTAGCGGATCTTGATCTCTTCCGCATGCTGGGTCGGCGTACGCAACGCCACCGCGATGTCATTAGTTACCTGGTCGCCGGCGATAGGAATCACCGCGGTATGACGTATCGAGCCTTCGGTAAAGACCGCGATATCGGTAGTGCCACCACCGATATCCACCAGACAGACACCGAGCTCCTTCTCATCGTCACTGAGTACGGAGTAGCTGGAACTCAACTGCTCCAGGATCAGGTCATCCACCTCCAGGCCGCAGCGGCGTACACATTTGACGATGTTCTGCGCCGCACTGACCGCCCCGGTGACCATATGCACACGGGCCTCCAGGCGCACCCCGGACATGCCCACCGGCTCCCGTATCCCCTCCTGCTCGTCGATGATGAATTCCTGAGGCAGGATGTGCAGGATCTTCTGATCCGCCGGGATCGCCACCGCGCGAGCCGCATCGATTACCCGCTCCACGTCGCCATGGGTCACCTCACGATCCTTGATTGCCACAATGCCGTGGGAGTTGAGGCTGCGTATATGGTTACCGGCAATGCCGGCATGCACCGAGTGGATCTCACATCCGGCCATCAATTCGGCCTCTTCCAGGGCACGCTGGATCGACTGCACGGTGGATTCGATATTCACCACCACACCTTTCTTCAGACCGCGTGACGGATGGGAACCGATCCCAATAATTTCGATCTCCTTATCCGGTTTGATCTCACCGACAATGGCCACCACTTTCGAGGTACCGATATCCAGTCCGACGATCAGATTTTTTTCTGTCTTTTTGGTCATTAAAACCGTTCCTCTGCAGATCGTTTGACGGTCACGATGTTTGCTCCCCATCCGATGGCCCACCCGTCAGCCGGCCTGACCTTGCTTCGCATTCTGTTCAACTCGCCTCTCCCCAGAGAACAGCCACCCCATTGGCGTAGCGCATATCCACCCGCTTCACTTTGTGGTTCTCCGTCTGTTCGAGCCGCGGATAAAGGCGGACAAAACGTTCCACTCTCGCCTCGGTATCGGCGTGCCCCAGTTTGAGCTCTATCCCTTGCCTGAACCCGACCGTCCAGGCACCCCGCCCATCCATCGACAGCTTGGCAATCTCCAACTGCAGGATGGCAAAAAGGTTGTCCATGCGCTGATAGCGCGCCACGATTTCCGGCGCATGCCCTGTCGGGCCAGCCAGTGCAGGCAGATTCCCTTTGAGCGCCGTCGGCTCAGGGGTAAACACCCCCCCCCTGTCATTCACCAGTTGGGTATCGCCCCAGCGTGCCAATGGTCGCTGCTCTTCCACCCACATATTCAGGGTATCCGGCCAAATGCGTCTGACCGTCACCTGATCGACCCAGGGCAACCGCAGCGCCGCCGCCCGGACAACATCCAGGTCTACCGTGAAAAAATTGCCCTCCATGACACCTCCCACGGCTTGCTCCAATGCACGGCGGTCGAGATTTTTAAACTCTCCGTCGATGCGTACGATCTTGAGCGGCAGCACCGCGGGATCACGTAAGGTGATCACACCCCAAACGCCCCCCCCGGCAAACAGCAGCAGTAACGCCAGTGCACCCAACCAATGCAGCCACCGGCGCAACTTGTTACGCACCCCGTCTCCGGCGGCCGTATCGACCGAGCGGCGGGTTTTGCGGGGATCCGCCACCGTTACCCCTCCACCCGACTGGCCGCCAAGATGCGCCAGACCAGTTCATCAAAATCGATTCCCGCCGCTTTGGCCGCCATCGGCACCAAACTGTGACTCGTCATGCCTGGCACGGTATTCACCTCCAGCAGATAGGGGTTGCCATCCGCATCAAGCATGATGTCGACACGCCCCCAGCCTTTGGCGCCAACCGCGCGGAATGCCTGTTCGGACAATCGCTTCAACTCACTTTCCCGCTCGCTGTCGAGACCGCAGGGACAGTGGTAGGCGGTACTGTCGGCCTGATACTTCGCCTCATAGTCATAAAACGTGTTGGGCGTTTCGATACGGATCAACGGCAATGCCTGATCATCCAAAACTGACGCCGTGTACTCGGCCCCGCTAATCCAGCGCTCTGCCATCACCTCCACGTCATAGCCAGCGGCCTGCCGCCACGCCGCCTCAAGCTGCTGCCGGTCCTCCACCTTCGCCATCCCGATACTGGACCCTTCATGGGAAGGCTTGATCATCAGAGGAAAACCAAGCGCCTCCGCCCGCAACAAGTCCGAGGCTTGTTCCAGCATCACGAACTCCGCGGTGGGCAGACCCAACCCGTTCCAGAGCAATTTGCAGCGATACTTATCCATACCCAGCGCGGAGCCGGCGACACCGCTGCCGGTGTAGGGCATACCGATACTTTCCAGGGCGCCCTGTATCACGCCATCCTCACCGCCGCGTCCGTGCAGCATGATGAATACCCGGTCGTAATGCTCTTGCTGCAACAGGTTCAGCACATCCCGCCCGGCATCCACGCCATGCGCATCCACGCCCCGCCGTACCAGTGCCTCCAAAACAGCCTGTCCACCCTGCAACGACACTTCCCGCTCGGCCGACAGTCCGCCCATCAGCACGGCCACTTTGCCGAAATCTTCCGCCAACGCTGTCATGAATTACCCCCCGCCGCGTCACCGACGATATGCACTTCAGTGATCAATTCCACGCCGCTGGTCGCCTTCACCCGTTCCTTAACCTGCCGAATCATCGCCTCGATATCGGCGGCCGTGGCGTCACCTCGATTGATAATAAAATTGGCGTGCTTTTCCGACACCTGGGCGCCACCCATTACAGCGCCTTTCAAACCCGCCGCTTCGATCAGGCGGGCGGCAAAATCGCCGGGTGGATTCCGGAATACCGATCCACAACTCGGCAGGCCAATCGGCTGACTACGGTTACGCCGTTCCAACAGTTCGCGGATTTGCCGTTGACTCTCGGACACGTCTCCCGGCTCGAGTCGCAAGGTAGCGGCCAGGAACCACTCTTCCCCGGGACGTTCTACATGCCGATAGCTGACCTTAAAGTCACTGGGAGAGCGCCGATGCAGCCTCCCCGTTCTATCCACCGTCTCAACCGCCGTTACCTGGGTCCAGGTTTCACCACCAAAAGCACCGGCATTCATCGCCAGCGCACCGCCGAAGGTACCGGGAATACCGGTCAGAAATTCGACGCCGCAGAGTCCCTGGCGCGCAGCAAACCGCGCCACTTGTGCACAACTGACGCCGGCCTCAACGCGCAGCTCGTTTGCCGTGACTAAATCCATCCCATCCAGACGCCCTTGGGTAGCAATCACCGTACCGGCGAAGCCGCCATCACGAATTAACAGATTACTGCCCAAGCCAAGCCACAACAGCGGTTCGTCCTCTGGCAGGGAAGCCAGAAACTGCAACAGATCGGCACTGTCTGCCGGCCGATAGAATTGGCGCGCCGGCCCGCCCACTCGCCAGGTGGTAAACCGGGCCAACGGTTCATTGAACCGCCGCTCGCCACGCAGTGCAGAGTGATTGTCCTGAGCTGTCATCACGCGCGTTTTCTCCTCGGTTGTGGCATCCGACCCGGCTGCTTCAGGATCGTGCCGGCCGTATGCGGCGTCACGGTCTGTGACTTGTCACGCAACGGGAAATGTCCACATAACGATTCCCCACACCCCATGTGCAACCGCCGAGTCACTCCGTCCGTCATGACGTCTCTCCCCGCTGTTGAAACCAACTTGGTAAGGTGGCCGCAATCTGCCCGATGTCGCCGGCACCCAGGGTCAACACGATATCGTCGTCCTGAATCAGGCCGTACAACAGTTCGGGCAGCTCTCCAATCGGATCGACAAACACCGGATCTACTTGGCCCCGAGCACGGATAGCACGACTCAGAGAACGACCATCGGCCCCGGCAATCGGCATCTCGCCGGCGGCATAGACCTCCGCCAACACCAGCAGATCCGGACGCGACAAAACCTGGGTAAAGTCATCAAACTGTTCCTGGGTGCGGGTATAGCGGTGCGGCTGAAACGCCAACACCAACCGTCGGTCCGGCCAGCCGGCACGTACCGCATCCAGCGTCGCCGCCACCTCCCGGGGGTGGTGTCCGTAATCATCCACCAGCATAAAGCGGCGGCCATCGGCCAGGCTGCACTCGGTCGCATTGAAACGCCGACCGATGCCTTCGAACCGTTCCAATCCGCGCTGGATTGCGGCTACGTCCACACCCACTTCATGCGCAACGACAATCGCCGCCAGGGCGTTGAGTACGTTATGACGTCCCGGCATGTTAAGGGTGACATCAAAGGGTGCCTCACCGGCCATGGTCACCTGAAAATGGGTGCGCAACCCTTCCTGGCGAATCGCGCTGACCCGGCAATCCGCATCAGCCGACTCCCCGTAGGTGATCACCTGCCGGGTCACCTTGGGCAACAGTCCGCGCACCTCATCGTCGTCGATGCAGAGTATGGCCAAACCGTAGAACGGCAGGTGATGCAGGAACTCGATAAAGGTTTGCCGCAGGCGATTGAAATCGCCGCCGTAGGTGGTCATATGATCCGCATCCACATTGGTCACAATGGCCATCATCGGCTGCAGGTAGAGGAACGAGGCATCACTTTCGTCCGCCTCCGCCACCAGAAAGTCTCCGCCACCCAGGCGCGCGTGGGTACCCGCAGAATTTAGCCGTCCACCGATCACAAAGGTCGGATCCAGACCGCCCTCCGCCAGCAAACTGGCGACCAGACTGGTGGTGGTGGTTTTGCCGTGGGTACCGGCCACGGCGATACCGAAATGGAACCGCATCAACTCTGCCAGCATCTCCGCACGGGGCACCACCGGAATACGTTTTTCCCGGGCCATGCGCACTTCAGGGTTGTCATCCTTCACCGCAGTGGAGATAACCACCGCATCGGCCCCCTGAATATTGCTCTCAGCATGTCCGATATGGATCGTTGCACCTTGCTTGGTGAGGCGACCGATAGCCGGGTTGCTCTTCAGGTCCGAGCCGGAGATTTTATAACCGAGATTGAGCATCACTTGGGCAATACCGTTCATCCCGGCACCGCCGATACCGACAAAATGCAGATGCCGAATACGGCCCATGGTGGTTGCCGCCAACCGACGCTGTGTCGTTTCACCTTTCTTCATCGGTTCGCCATCTCCTCACAATAATCCGCCACCGTTTGGGTGGCGCCTGGCATAGCCAGCGACTGTGCCTTCACAGCCATCGCCTGCAGCGACTCGCGCTCCACCAGCAGCGCTTTCAACGCGGCGGAAAAACCGTGCTGCTCCAACTCAACCTGGGGCAATAATCGGGCGGCACCGGCGTTCACCAGATACTCGGCATTACGGGTCTGGTGATCATCGACGGCGTGCGGAAAGGGGACCAGGATCGAGGCAACCCCGGCCGTCGCCAACTCACTCACGGTCAAGGCACCAGCGCGGCACACCACCAGATCGGCCCAACCATAGGCCTCCGCCATATCCTGAATGAAATCACTGACCTGTGCCTCCACACCCAACTCCCGATAGGCGGCTTGGGTCACTTCACTCTTATCCCGCCCGCTTTGATGGCGCACCTGCGGCCGATCAGTCGGCTCCAGTGTCGCCAATACTCTCGGTATCGCCTGGTTCAACGCCTGTGCCCCGAGCGACCCACCCACGACCAACAAGCGGATCGGACCGTTACGCCCCTGCATACGCACAGCCGGTCCAGGCAGGGCCGCTATCTCCCGACGCACCGGATTGCCACACACCCGCGCGCCGACCCGTTCAGCAAAACTACCGGGAAAAGCCTCAAATACGCGTGTCGCCACCCGTGACAGCCAGCTATTGGTCATACCCGGCACGGCATTCTGTTCGTGGATCACCAACGGTATGCCGAACAGACGTGCCATCAGACCACCGGGGCCGGTGACGAATCCGCCCATCCCCAGCACCACGCCGGGGCGAACCCGCCGCAGGATCCGACCGGCTTGAAACATCGCCCGGACAAGCTTGAACGGAGCCGATAACCACCGCATCATGCCATTGCCGCGCAATCCCTTGATATTCACCAGTTGGATTTCAAAGCCGTGCTGCGGCACCAGGCGCGACTCGAAACTGTCAGGCGTACCGATCCAGGAGACAGCAACACCCCGATCACGCAACTCTTGCGCCACCGCCAGGGCGGGAAACACATGTCCGCCAGTGCCGCCAGCCATCAGCATTACGCCTCCTGCCATGCCGCCCCCCCCTGCTCGACCGGTTCCGGCCGCAACAGTTCGTAATCGATACGCAACAGCATGGCCACGACCAGGATCGCGACGATGATGCTGTTACCGCCGTAACTCATAAACGGCAGGGTCAACCCCTTGGTCGGCAACAGCCCGACATTGACGCCGATATTGATAAACGCCTGCATACCGATCCAGAGTCCGATACCGTAGGCGACATAGGCAGAAAAACGCCGATGGTGGGCCTCCGCCCGGGCGCCAATGCGGAAGGCGCGCCATACGATGACCGCAAACAAGCTGATCACCACCAGGGTACCCAGTAACCCAAACTCTTCACCAATCACCGCCATGAGAAAATCGGTATGGGCCTCCGGCAGGTAGAACTGTTTCTGAATCCCATTCCCCAACCCCACGCCAAACCATTCGCCCCGGCCAAAGGCGATTAGCGCCTGGGCCAGTTGGTAACCGCTGTTTTCCACATCGGCCCAGGGATCGAGGAAGGCCGTCACCCGTTGCAACCGGTAGGGCGACACCAACACCAGCCCCACCATGGCTGACCCCGCCAACCCGATCAGGATGGCGAACTGCCAGACCGGTACGCCGCCGAGGAACAGCATGCCCATGGCCGTCGCCAACAATACGGTGGTGGTTCCAAAATCGGGCTGCACCATAATCAGGGAACAGGCAATGACCAGTAACAGCATGGGCTTGATAAAGCCCCAGATACTGTGCACCACCTCCAACTGACGACGCACCAGATAGCCAGCGATATAAACCACCATGAACAGCTTCATGAATTCGGAGCTTTGCAGATTGAACGGTCCCAGCGGAATCCAGCGGGTGGCTCCGTTTGCCTCACGACCGATACCGGGGACCAGCACCAATACCAGCATCAGCAATCCGGTGAAATAGAGTAGGGTCCCGGAACGCTCCCACTGCGCCACCGGCACCTGAGAGATGATCACCGCTCCCAGCAGACCCAGCCCGATGGCCAACAGGTGGCGATTCATATAGTAGAAAGGTGCTGCGCCAATACGATGCAGGGAGGCCGAGGCAACCATCACCAAACCAAGTCCCAGCAGCGCCAACGTAGCAAACAGCAACGTATAATCCAGCGATGGCAATAGCCGATGGCTTGCTCCGATGGTTGCCTGACGATGCGTAGACAGGTTCATGGGATCAACCTCGCTACCGCTTCGACAAACCGCTCACCGCGCTGCTGGTAGTTTTTATACATATCAAAGCTGGCACAGGCCGGTGACAGCAACACTCGATCGCCGGGCTCGGCACAACCGGCCGCCAACAGTACCGCGTCATCCATATCCTTGGCATTCAACAGCGCTACCGAGTCGCCCAGGGCGGCGGCAATCAGGGGGGCATCCTGTCCCAGCAGGATCACGGCACGGGCATGTTTGACTACCGCTGGCGTGAGCAGATTGAAGTCGGCCTCTTTCCCCACACCTCCGGCGATAAGGACAGTGCGCGACGCATCACCGGCAGCCAATCCCTCCAGGGCCGCCGCACAAGCCCCCACATTGGTCCCCTTGGAATCGTTATACCAGCGTACCCCATTGGACTCTTTGACAAACTGGGTGCGGTGCGGCAGACCGCTAAAGTGTTCCAGCGTCTTTAGCATGGCATCACGCGGCAACTGCAGCAGTGAGCCGATAGCCAACGCCGCCAGGGCATTGGCCAGGTTATGGGTGCCGGGGATTTTCAATGCCGAGGCCGGCATCAAACGTTCCTGACCGTGACAGAGCCAGCGCCCCCCCTCATGATCGTCGATACCGAATTCACCGGCAGCGGGTTGACCCAGGGTAAACAGACGATCACCCGCATCGCCCCGACGCATGGCCATCACCCGCGGATCGTCCTTATTGAACACGGCCGTCTCGGCATGCCGGTAGATGGTCGCTTTGGTATCCGTGTACGCCTGCAAGTCTTGATAGCGGTCCAGATGATCCGGAGAGATATTCAACACCACTGCCACCTTCGGGTGTAGGCTGAAGGTAGTCTCCAGTTGGAAACTGGAGAGTTCGAGCACATAGAGTTCCACCTCATCGTGCAGCAGCGAGAGGGCCGGATCCCCCAGATTGCCGCCGACCGCGGCCTTTACACCCGCATCCCGCAACATGGCACCCAGCAGGGTGGTAACGGTGCTCTTGCCATTGGAACCGGTAATGGCCACCACTGGCGCCTGGGCCGCTTGGGCAAACAGTTCGATATCACCGATCACCGGGACACCCCGGGCCAGCGCCTGCTGGATCAACGGCTCGCTCATCGGCACGCCCGGACTGACGATCAGCTGCTCCGCCGCGGCAAAAGCGTCCGCATCAAAGCCACCCAGGAACAGGGCTATATCGGGCAACTCCTGGCGCAACTCATGCAGGCCAGGCGGATCGTTGCGGCTGTCGGTGATAGCCACTGGCACGCCGCAGGCGGACAGATAACGCGCGCAGGAGAGCCCGGTCTTACCCAGACCGACAATCAAGCTCTTTTTGTCACGTACCGATGGTTGTTGCATATCTATTTACAATTTGCCTTGCTGTCCGATTAACGTATCTTCAAACTTGCCAATCCGATCAAAACCAGGATCACCGTGATGATCCAGAAACGTACGATCACCCGCGGCTCCGGCCACCCCTTCAATTCGAAGTGATGATGCAGGGGCGCCATACGAAAGATGCGGCGGCCGGTCAATTTGAATGACGCCACCTGCAGCATCACCGACACCGTCTCCATCACGAACACCCCGCCCATGATCAACAGCACCAGTTCCTGACGCACAATCACCGCCACCACACCGAGTGCCGCCCCCAACGCCAGCGCACCCACATCACCCATGAACACCTGGGCCGGGTAAGCGTTGAACCAGAGGAAGCCGAGCCCGGCCCCGACCAGGGCACTACAGAAGATCACCATCTCGCCCACACCCGGCAGGTGGGGAATCAGCAGATAGCTGGCAATCTGGGCATGACCCGACGCGTAGGCAAAGATCCCCAGGGCACCGGACACCAGCACGGTCGGCATAATGGCCAGTCCATCCAGCCCGTCCGTCAAATTCACCGCATTGCTGGTACCGACAATCACGAAATAGCTAAGCAGGACAAACCAGGGACCCATATCGATCACCACACTTTTGACAAAGGGGATGATCAGCTGGGTTTCCGCCGGTAATGAAGCGGTGCTGTAGAGCGCATAGGCCGCACCGACACCCACTACCGATTGCCAGAGATATTTGTAGCGGGCGGAGAGCCCCCGGGAATCCTTCAACACCAGCTTTTTGTAGTCGTCATAAAACCCGATCAGGCCAAAAAATAGCGTTACCAGGATCACCACCCATACATAGCGGTTTTCCAGATTGGCCCACAGCAGGGTACTCACCGCCACGGCCACCAAAAGCAGGGTGCCGCCCATGGTCGGTGTTCCTGCCTTGGAGAGATGACTCTGGGGGCCGTCGCTGCGCACAGTCTGGCCGATCTGGTGATGGGTCAGCCGGCGAATCATCACCGGCCCCACGATGAACGAGATCGCCAGGGCGGTGAGGACACCCAAAATAGCGCGCAGGGTGAGATACTGGAATACGCTGAAACCACTGTTGAATTGGGTCAGGTAATCGGCCAAATATACGAGCATCTCAGACTGTCTCCCGGTCGACGAGTGCGTTGATAACATGTTCCATTCCGGCGCGACGGGAGCCTTTCACCAGCACCTTGTCGCCTGAGCGCAGCTCCTGCTGCAGCTCCTCTATCAAAGACTCTCGACTGTCGAAGGCGATACCGCCTTCGGCAAACTGGCCGGCGGCTTCACCCGCCCCGCCGACGGCATACAGATGCTCGATGCCGGCCGCTCTCGCCTGCTGGCCCAGCTCCCGGTAAAACCCCTGCGTGCCTTCACCCAACTCGCCCAATTCACCCAACACCAGGTAACGGCGACCGGATGCCTGGGAAAGCACGCTGATGGCGGCACCGACTGAATCCGGGTTGGCGTTATAGCTGTCATCGATAAGCCAGACACCGTGCCGTCCGCATAGCGGTTGCATCCGTCCCTTTACCGGACGGATAGCCGCCAATCCGGAGACCAGGCTCTGTTCACTCGCCCCCACCTGCAGCGCGGCGGCGATGGCAGCCAGGGCATTCATGCGGTTATGTTCGCCGGCCAACGCCAGTTCGATCGATACTTGACCGCGGGGAAAAGTCACGTCAAAACGACTGCTGAAAGCTTGCACTTGCCACTGCAGCGTCAACTGGCCGGAACTGCTGATATCGGCCGCCGCCTGTATGCCGAAGGTACAGACACGCCGTCCTGCGGCGACACCGCTCCAGAACGGAGCAAAATTGTCGTCGGCGTTAAAGACGAAACAACCCGCCTCGGAGAGCCCGGAGACAATCTCACTCTTCGCCTTCGCCACCCCTTCCAAAGTGCCGAAACCTTCCAGATGGGAGCGACAGGCATTGTTCAACAACGCCACGTCGGGTCGGGTTATCTTGCTCAGGTAACCGATCTCGCCGGGATGGTTGGCACCCATCTCGATCACGGCAAAATCTTCGTCCTGCAGCCGCATCAGTGTCAGCGGCACGCCGATATCGTTGTTCAGATTGCCTTGTGTGGCCAGCACCGATCCATTGCAAGCCAGGATGGCGGCGAGCATCTCCTTGACCGTGGTTTTTCCGTTGCTGCCGGTAACTGCAATCACTTTGGCCCGGCTTTTCTGCCGCCACTCCGCCGCCATCTGACCCAGCGCGATACGGGTGTCCGCCACCACCAACTGCGGCAACGCCAGGGGCAGCTCATGATCTACTACGGCCGCCACGGCACCACGATCAATCGCCTGATGCAGATAACCGTGGCCATCAAAATGGGGACCCTTCAGGGCCACAAACAGATCCCCGTCAGCCAGTGTCCGGCTATCCGTACTGACGGAAGAGAAGCTCACATCAGCGCCCAGCTGTTTGGCACCGATGGCCTGAGCCATTTCGGAGAGGGTAAAGGCGATCATCCCCGCACCTCCGTCAAGGCTTGTTCCACTTGTTCCCTGTCGCTGAAATGGAGCACCTGGTCACCCACCAACTGATAGGTTTCATGCCCCTTCCCGGCAATCAGGATCAGATCACCGGGCACCGCCTCACGGATACTCAAGGCAATCGCCTCGGCCCGGTCCCTTATAACCCGTGCCCGTTCCGGGTGATCCATGCCGGCTACGATTTCAGCCACGATACGGTCACCCGACTCCCCGCGCGGGTTGTCATCGGTGACGATCACGCGGTCGGCCAGACGCTCCGCAATGGCCCCCATCAACGGGCGTTTCCCCCGGTCGCGGTCCCCGCCGCAGCCGAAGAGACAGATCAGGCGCCCCCCGACATGCTCTCGGAGCGCCACCAACGCATGTTCCAGCGCATCCGGCGTGTGGGCATAATCCACCACCACCAGCGGCTGTTCATCACCGCCAAAACGCTCCATGCGTCCGGCGACCGTCTCCACCTGCGCCAACTTCTCCAACGCCGCAGCAAACGAAATACCCCGATAGAGCATGACCGCCAGCACCGCCAGCAGGTTACTGACGTTAAAGCGACCCAATAGCCGGCTACTGAGGTGACCCTCGCCCCAGCTACTGCCGATGACCAGCGACATACCTTCACAATCCGGCACGATACAGCTGGCTCTGACCCAGTGATCCATCTCCAGCGAAACATCCGGTAGCGCGCTGTAACCGACCACCTGTATCCGATCAGACAAGGCGACCAAAACTTGGCCACTGAAAGGATCATCCATATTCAGTACAGCGCAGTTCACCTCACACTGGGTGAACAGGCGTAATTTGGCGTCACCATAGGCCGCCATATTGTTGTGATAGTCGAGGTGGTCCTGGGTCAGGTTGGTCAACAGGGCGACATCAAAGCGCACCGCCGCGGCACGCCCCTGATCCAGGGCATGCGACGATACCTCCATGGCGACCATATCCGCCCCCCTATTCCGCAGATCCTGCAGTTGAGCTTGCAAGGTCACGGCATCCGGGGTGGTGTGGCTCGTGGTTTCCAGGGCACCGAGCAGACCGCTTCCGACTGTCCCGATCACGCCACAGAGATGCTCCGGGCTAAAAACCTGGGCCAGAAAATGGCTGCAACTGGTTTTGCCGTTGGTACCGGTAATACCGAACACCGCCAGATGATGACTGGGATCGCCATAAAATCGTCCGGCGATGGCACTCACCCGTTCGCTTAACCGCGCAACGGGATAAAGCGGTACCGGAATCGATTCCGCCAGTGTCCGGATATCCTCCGAGCTCCAGTTCTCATCCGGTTCACCCAGCACCGCCGCGGCACCCCGGTCCACCGCCTGCTGCAGAAACTCCAGGCCGTGGTGGGCAATCCCGGCACAGGCCAGGAACAGAGAACCCGGACGTATCTGCCGACTGTCCAGGGTGATGGCGAGTATCTCCCGGTCCTGCACTTCGGGAGCCTCGAGCCAACCGGCTAACAGTGCCGGCAACCGGCAAGTGGACGTCGTCACACCGGCGGCCGTCATCGGACACCTCCGCCGCCGGCCAGCTTGACCACCGAATCATCCAACGCGTCCGGGGCGACATTGAGCAAACGCAGGGCGCCGGCCATCACGCTGGAAAACACCGGCGCCGCCACAGATCCGCCGTAGTACTCGCCGGCCGACGGCTCATCGATCATCACCACCATCACCAGACGAGGGTGGCTGGCCGGTGCAATACCGGCAAACACGGAGATATAGCGGTCATCGGCATAGCCACCGCTGATACTCTTCCTGGCGGTCCCAGTCTTTCCGGCAACGCGGTAGCCGGGCACGGCCGCCGCCGGCGCGGTTCCGTCCTCCGAAACCACCGCCTCCATCATCTTGCGCACAGCCCTGGCGGTTGACGCACGCATGACCCGCTCGCCTTTGACCGGCGTATCTTGCTTGAGTAGGGAGACGGGGTAGCGCAAACCATCACTGGCCAACACCTCGTAGGCACGGGCCAGTTGCAGAGCCGTCACTGAAAGACCGTATCCGAACGCCAGAGTCGCCTGGTCGATCTCCGCCCAGTGACGATAAGGCGCCAACTGACCGGAGACTTCACCGGGGAAACCGGTACTGGTGGGATCACCGAAGCCGACGCGGGAAAAAAAGCCCCAGAACTTCTCTTTGGGCAGATCCAGGGCGATCTTGCTCGCCCCCACATTACTGGATTTCAAAATCACCCGGCCCAGGTCAATGCGGCCATAATTGCGATGATCCCTCACCTGGTGCCGCCCAACTTTAAACACACCGGGAGTCGTATCGATGATGGTGCCGGGCGTGTAACGCCCCGACTCCAGGGCGGCGGCAATGGTAAAGGGCTTAACCGTCGAGCCCGGCTCAAACACATCGGTTACCGCCCGGTTACGGAAACGTCCGACCTTGCCTGACTTGCTGCCGTTCGGGTTATAGGCCGGCTGATTGACCATCGCCAAAATTTCGCCGTTCCGGGCATCCAGGATGACCGCAGAGCCGGACTTGGCTTTGTTACGCTGCACCGCTCCCTTCAATTCCCGATAAGCCAGGAACTGCAGACGCCGATCGATAGAGATCACCAGATCCTTGCCCGCCTCCGGCTCCAGAATATTTTCCACATCTTTTACCGCCCGGGCACGTCCATCCTGAATCACCCGCTTGCGACCGGCCGTTCCCTGTAGCCACTCATCGTAGGCCAGTTCCAGTCCCTCTTGTCCCTGGTCGTCGATATTGGTGAAGCCCACTACATGGGCGAACACTTCACCGTCCGGGTAATAGCGACGGTATTCACGCTGCAGGCCGATACCCGAGATATCGTTCTTTGACACATAATCCATCAGCCTGGCTGCACGGTCCGGATTCACACGTCGCTTCAGATAGACAAAGGAGCGGTCGCTGCGCCGAGCCAAGAGCTGACGCAAATCGTTCAGATCCATCTCCAGGATTTTCGCTACCGGCACCAAAATCCGTCGATCCGGCGACAGACTCCGCGGATTGGCCCAGATCGAATCCACCGGTGTGCTGATCGCCACCGGTTCGCCGAAACGGTCTTTGATCATGCCGCGATGGGCCGGCATCTCCACCACACGCAGATAGCGGCGTTGCCCTTCGTTCTGCAGAAAATCCGTTTCAAAGATCTGCTGATCAACCGCGCGCCAAACCAGCAACGTGGCCGACAGTGACAACAGCGTCAGCAACGTCCAACGCCGGGCACGATAGCTCGGCAGGGCCTGCTCAATCCGGCGGGCCTGTTTCTGGCGTTTGTTTCGCGTGTTCCCACTCATATCTAAGGTTTCACTACCACAACCTCATCGGCTGCCGGGATGTGCATTTTCAATCGTTTACGGGCAATCTTTTCGACCCGTGCATGGGTCGCCCAGGTACTTTGCTCAAGTTGCAACCGCCCCCACTCCACTTCTATCGCATCGCGCTCGGCGCGCAGCATCTGCAGCGTCACAAACTGTTTTCGTGACGCGTATTTTGAATACACCACGCCGGTCGCCGTCAGCAGCAGACCAAAGGTCAATATCAGCAGCAACATCAACTGGCCCCGTGTCATGGCTTACGCTCCGCCACGCGCAACACAGCACTCCGCGCACGCGGATTAACTTCCACCTCCCGCCGGGAGGCTTTAACCGCCTTACCGATCAACGCGACGCGAGAATTGCGCTGCTGCTCGGTAACCGGAATGCCGGCAGGAAACCGATCCCCTCGCTCGGCGTCGCGCATGAACCGTTTGACAATCCGATCCTCCAACGAGTGGAAACTGATCACCGCCAGGCGCCCGCCAGGAACCAACACCCGCAGCGATTGATCCAGGCAATCCTTCAGATCATCCAACTCCCGGTTGATATGGATGCGAATCGCCTGAAAACAGCGGGTCGCCGGGTGCTTACCTTTCTCCCAGGCCGGGTTGGCGGCGGCAACGATTTCGGCCAATTGACGCGTCGTTTCAATGAGGTGCTCCGCCCGCGCCTCGACCAGGGCACGAGCGATACGTTTGGCAAACCGCTCTTCCCCGTACGTCTTGAACACGTGCGCCAACTCATCCACCTCGACCGTTCTCAACCAATCGGCGGCACTGACGCCGGAACTGTTATCCATGCGCATGTCCAATGGACCATCATTGAGAAAGCTGAACCCCCTCTCCGCCCGGTCGAGCTGTGGCGAGGAGACGCCCAGATCCAACAACACGCCACCGACCCGCCCGGCGTAACCGGCCTCTTCGACAAACTGCTCCAAGCGTGCAAACGAGCCCTGCTTGATGCTGAAGCGGTCATCCCCGGCAAACAGGCTTCGCGCACAGGCAATGGCATCGGGGTCTTTATCGATCGCCAACAGACGCCCGGCCTCACCCAACGCCTGCAATATCGCCTGACTGTGACCGCCGCGCCCGAAGGTGCCGTCCACATAGATCCCGTCCGGTGTAATATTCAGCGCCTCCAGCGCCTCGTTGAAGAGCACCGGCAGATGTGTGTCCGTGGCGGCCATAGCTATATCGAGAGCGTTTCGAAATCAGCCGGCAGATCGAGGTCATCCAGGTTCACCTCATCCAGCCAACCATCACGTTGACGATTCCAGCGCTCTTCATCCCACAGCTCGAACTTATTCCCCTGACCGATCAGTACCGTGTGTTTTTCCAGCTCGGCAAACTCCCGTAAGGCCGGCGGAAGCAACACACGGCCCTGGCCATCCATTTCAACCTCGGTGGCATGTCCTACCAGCAGACGCTGCAGATTGCGCGCCGCCTTATTAAAGGAAGGAAGTTTCATCAACTTGCGTTCAATCTCCTGCCATTCCGGCAGTGGATAGATCAATAGACAGTGATCCCGGTCTATCGTTACCACCAATTCCGAGGCACAACACTCCTGCAGCCGCTCACGATAGCGTGTCGGCACGGCCAAACGGCCTTTCGCATCCAGGTTGAGTCTGTTTACACCCCGAAACAATGAACGATCCCCCTTTTGGAATTCCTTTTTCCAGAAAAATCCACTTTTACCCACTTCCTCCCATAATAGGTACTCAAATTACTCCTTGTCAAGGAAATCACCCCACCAAAACAGGCGAAAGTTCCTTTAAAGACAGAGAGTTAGGAGCGCTACCCAGAGAGAAAAGTGAAGTACAAGGCAATAGAAAACAGGGCGATAAAATGTGGAGTTAAAGTAGAACATTAAGAGATATCGACTTTAAGTCCTATTTTCTTGTTCGTGACCCGGTCCATACCTAAGCACCACCTGTCGAACAAGCGCTCTTTCATGTCGTAACAGGGCCAAAGACGGCCGGACGATCCATCAAAGCGGGGAGCATATCTGCATCGAATGGGACAGGGGGGCTTTTGCGTTGTTTACAAGGCGCGCCGGCAGGAGGCGCTTCCTCACTCCTGCCGCCGCATCGTACTATGGGTGGGAGTCGGCCTGTAAGCCGGGTTCTGTCTTGAATGGTCATTCATCTGGGATGCACGTCGCCGTGCACCTCAAGCGACCTACCCGGGGACCGTGCGGACCACACGTGGCAACCGAAGCTGCCTGCCCCCCTATTTGGTCTTGCTCCGGGTGGGGTTTGCCCTGCCACTGCTGTTACCAACAGCGCGGTGCGCTCTTACCGCACCATTTCACCCTTACCATCCAACCCGAAGATCGGAGGCGGTATATTTTCTGTGGCACTTTCCGTAGGCTCACGCCTCCCAGGCGTTACCTGGCACCCTGTCCATCGGAGCCCGGACTTTCCTCCGCTTTTCGCAAAGCAGCGACCATCCGGCCGACTCCCGGCGTGGAGAGTAGTCCCATCACCCACCCTATGCAAGCCTAATCTGGCCAGTCATCCCTTGCCATCCGTAGGCAATACTCATAGTATTGACGGTTTTCTTGGCCATTTGCGTTTGAAGCAAAATAGGCCAGCGCCCGGTTTGGAGATCTAAGGATAACGACCATGTCGAATGCTTTAATGGCCACATATAAAAGGCTCCCCGTCAGTTTTGATCGGGGTGATGGGGTTTGGCTCTGGGATACCCAGGGCAAGCGCTATCTGGATGCCCTCTCCGGCATCGCCGTATGTGGTCTGGGTCACGCCCATCCTGCCATCCAAAAAGCGATCTGCGATCAGGCCGGCACGCTGCTGCATACCTCCAATCTCTACCAGATTCCGCTGCAGGAACAGCTGGGGGAGAAGCTGGTGGCGCTAGCCGGCATGCAACAGGCGTTCTTTGCCAACTCCGGCGCCGAGGCCAACGAAGCGGCGATCAAGATCGCGCGCTTTTACGGTAACCAGAAAGGTATCCAGAACCCCGCCATCGTGGTGATGGAGAAAAGTTTTCACGGCCGTACCCTGGCCACCCTGACCGCCACCGGCAACCGCAAGGTACAGGCCGGTTTTGAGCCGTTGGTACAGGGCTTTGTGCGCATTCCCTTCGGCGATATCGAGAGCCTGAAGCATGTGGCGGAAAACAGCCCGAATGTGGTCGCCGTATTGGTTGAACCGGTGCAGGGGGAAGGCGGCATCAATATTCCGGCCGATGACTACCTCACACAGGTGCGCCAAATCTGTCATGAACATGACTGGTTGATGATGCTGGATGAGATTCAGACCGGCATCGGCCGCAGCGGCAAGTTTTTCTCCCACCAGCATCAGGAGATCGTGCCCGATGTGATGACCCTGGCCAAGGCGCTGGGTAACGGCATGCCGATCGGCGCTTGCCTAGTCAGTGGCCGGGCCGTCGACCTGTTGGGTCCCGGCAATCACGGCACCACCTTCGGTGGCAATCCGCTGGCCTGCCGGGTCGGACTGACGGTACTGGAGACCGTGGAAAAATTCAACCTGGTGGCCCGGGCCGAGGTGTTGGGCGCCAAGCTGCTGGCCGATTTTGCCGACGCGCTGGCCGATGTAGCCGGCGTGGAAGAGATCCGCGGACAGGGACTGTTGATCGGTATCGAGTTGGATCGCCCCTGTGGCGAACTGGTCGGCACGGCCCTGGAGCAGGGTCTGCTGATCAACGTCACGGCCGACAGCGTCATCCGGCTGCTGCCACCGCTGATCATGAGCGATAAAGAAGCGAATCAACTGGTGGAGATTCTGTCGGGATTGATCCGGGATTTCTTAAGCGAGCAAGACGACTGAAGCGTTACAGGCAAGCAAGGTAGACGACTATGACAGCCCAAGCGACCCCACCCGTCAGGCACTTTCTCTCACTGTTGGACCTCACTCCGGATGAGTTACGTGCACTGGTCCAGCGGGCCAGCGAACTGAAGCGGATCCTGCGCGCCGGTGAGCTCTATGAGCCGCTGAAAAACCAGACCCTGGGCATGATCTTTGAGAAATCCTCTACCCGGACACGCATCTCATTTGAAGCCGGTATTACTCAGCTCGGCGGTCACGCCCTGTTCTTGTCATCCCGGGATACCCAGCTCGGCCGTGGCGAACCGATCGAAGACAGCGCCCGGGTCATCTCCCGGATGGTGGACTGCGTCATGATCCGCACCTTCGAGCATGACAAGGTGGAGCTGTTCGCCGCCCACTCCCAGGTACCGGTGATCAACGCCCTGACCGATCTGCTGCACCCCTGCCAACTGCTGGCCGATATGCAGACCTATTTCGAACACCGCGGTGATATCGCCGGCAAAACCGTCACCTGGGTGGGTGACGGCAACAATATGTGCCACTCCTACATCAACGCCGCCCGTCAGTTTGACTTCAAACTGAACATCGCCTGCCCGGAGGGGCATGAGCCGAATGCAGAAATTCTGCAGACGGCAGCCGGTCGCTGTCAGATCGTGCGTAACCCGATGGACGCCGCCAGCGGCGCCGACCTGGTCGTCACCGACGTCTGGGCCAGCATGGGCCAGGAAGAGGAGCAGCGGCAGCGTGAAGTGACCTTCGCCAACTACCAGGTCAATGATCAATTGATGGCCCAGGCCCAACCCGACGCCCTGTTTATGCACTGCCTGCCGGCCCATCGCGGCGAAGAGGTGACGGCCTCGGTTATCGATCGTGCAGACAGCGTAGTCTGGGATGAGGCGGAAAACCGCATGCACTCCCAAAAGGCGCTGCTGGAGATGCTGCTCTGCCGTTAACAGGTTGACGCCGCACTTTGCGACCCCGCAGGCGGCTAATCCTCCAGGCGGAATCCCACCTTGATCACCACCTGCCAGTGGGCCACTTTGTTGTCCACGACATGACCGCGCGTTTCCACCACTTCAAACCAATCCATATTGCGGATACTTTTCGCCGCCTGCTCCAGGGCGTTCTCCACCGCCTTGTCGGAACTCTCACTGGATGAACCCACCAATTCTATTTTCTTGTAGATATGCGAACTCATGCCGGAACTCCTTCCACTGATATTGAATAACGCTTAAACACAAAAAATACCGGGACAACTGTACCTTGCCCGCCTGCACCATCCGTGGCAAAGTCCCCGGCCTGAGACAAGGCAACCCGCGAGCTGACACCGTGAAACTCTCCTATCAAGACCTGGGACAGGGCATCTTCTGCATCGACACCTTCTATTATCGACCAAATCTGGATGGCTGTTATCTTATCCAGCAAGGCGATGAAGCGGCCCTGATCGATACCGGTACCTCACACGTCGCACCAGCGGTGATGGAGCTGCTGGCCATACGTGGCCTCGAGCCCGAGCAGGTTAAATATGTCATCCCCACCCATGTCCATCTCGACCACGCCGGCGGCACCGGACAGCTGATGGCCCTGCTACCGCGGGCACAGATGGTGATCCACCCGGTGGGCGCGCGACACATGAATCATCCGGAAAAGATCATCGCCGGCACCATCGCCGTCTATGGCGAAGAGGTATTCAAGGAGCGCTACGGCACCATCCTGCCGGTTCCGGAGGAGCGGACTATTGAGGCCGATGACGGCTTCGAGGTAGCACTCGAAGGACGCACACTGCGCTGCATCCACACCCTCGGACATGCGCGTCATCACTTCTGTATCTGGGACAAGCAGAGCCGCGGCCTGTTCACCGGCGACACCTTCGGCATGTCCTACCGGGAACTGGATACCGAGCAGGGACCGTTTATGATCCTGCCCTCCACCCCCATCGATTTCGATCCGGAGGCGTGGCACGAATCCCTTGACCGGTTGCTCACCCTCAATCCAACCCAGCTGTTTCTGACCCACTTCTGCCAGGTCGACCAGCCGGCCCTGCGCGCCAAGGCGCTGCATCAGGAGATCGATGACTATGTGGCCATCGCACAAAACGCCGGTGGCGATCAGCGCGAACAGCAGATTCGCGACAATCTGACCCGCTATTACCAGAAAAAACTCCGGGAGCACGGCTCTACGTTGAACGATCAGGAGATCGAAACGGTGCTCGGCATGGATATCGATCTCTGTGCCCAGGGATTGGACATCTGGCTCAAGCGCCGGGAAAAGCGAGGGTAACAGCGAATGGAGTTCTATCGACAACTGGCGTGCCACAGCGATGAAGCGCAATTACGGGAACTGCTCACCCTGGAACAGCTTCCACAGCTCTGCGGCTCGATCGACAGCCTGCTGGAACAGCAGGGCGACGGAGGGCGCATCTACTGTCTGTGGGGAAGCTTCCGGGTCAATCGGGAACCGATCAGAAACGGCGTTCGCTTTACCCTGCCCGGTTGTCCCAACGCCCTGGCCTGGACCATCACGGTGGAAGCGCAAAACGTCACCATCCACTGCACCATCAACCGCACCGATCACGATGCGGATTTTTTGGCGTCGATCGAACAGTTTGTCGATGATTGGCAGATCGGCCTGGCCGCGGCACTGCAGGCGACCCACTGATCCTCAGGAGGGGCGGGTGCTGTTCAGCTCCCAGCAGAAGGTGCAATCCAACTCCGCCAACACCTGTTCTAAGCCACCCTCACCTTGCTCCAGGATCAGCGCCAACGGCGCCTGACCGAGACGCCGGTGGGTCTGCCGCAACCAGCGACCGCCCATGGTGGGGTTGGTGGGATAACTGGTGTGTAGTGCCTGAGCAATGCGCCGCACATAATCGGCACGGCGCTGAATCTCCGGATCATCCGGCAACGCCTCGCTTTGGCCCAGACGGTTCAATTTTCTCAGCCGGGTCTCCGGCAGACCGAGGACAAAACAGACCTGCTCCATACCCAGTCGCCAAACCCGCAGGACCTCCATGGTCTCTTGAGTTTTGTGTATCGCGTGATTCATGGATACCGCATTCATGAAACAACCTCCCGCTACTTTAATTTCTTAGTGATTTACTAGGTTTTTAGTCTAGCACTTTTAGAATGGATTTACCTTAGGGCTCGCGCAAGAATAATTTCGTAGTACCGAGGGCACTCCTGGGCCCCTCCGGCAAGGCATGCTTTGCAGGCAATGGTCTGCTCCCTTGCCAAAAAGCGTAACGCTGCCGGAGGGGCCCAGGGGAGACCGAATACAGAAACTTATTTTTGTGCGAACCCTTACCCAAACAGCTGCCGCCACCAGCGACGCCGATTATTGGGTAGCACCCGAGTTGAGGGGAGATCGCAGGGCGGCAACTTGCTCAGCACCCAACCCGGCAACGGCGGATTGTTACTGTAGCCGCAGGAGACACCCAGATTGTGGGGATCGTAGATCTTGATAAAGGTCGGTTGTTGCAGATTGTCGGCATAAACGATGCCACAGTAATCCTCTTCGTGCTCACGGCGCAGGAATCGATCCATCTCATCGATAAAGCGGACCAACTCCTCCGCGCTCGCCGGCGTCTCCGGTGGCCCCTCCCCAACGGCGTAGATAAACCAGTCGGCACCCGGGTCGGCACGCAATAGCCCCCACAACGCGTCCAGTTGAGGCCAGCGTAGCGTGGAGGTAAAGCCTCCCCGAAAAGCCGACATGAATGCATTTTCTTCCACTACCCTGGGCCCCCAAACCTGACTTCCTGGAATATTGCTACAGTCTCCCATAGCCGTCGGATTATTTGTAATCAAAATGTATTAAGGGATTATAAAGAGCGGTCAGATCGGGGTATAATCGCTCCCCCTTTTCAGTCACCAAGTTTCACTACTATGAGCCAAGCTGACGCACTGTTTGAGACCAACCTGCCCCACCTGAAGCTGCTGAACCGCGGCAAGGTGCGGGATATCTTTGATATCGACGAGGGGCACATGCTGATCGTCGCCAGCGACCGCCTGTCGGCGTTCGACGTGGTGTTGCCACAGCCGATCCCCGGCAAGGGCGAAGTGCTGACCCGGGTCGCCAATTTCTGGTTCGGGCGCACTGCTTCGATCCTGCCCAATCACCTCTCCGATCTGCCGCTGGAGCAGGTGGTACCGGACGCGGACCAGCGCGCCATGCTGGGCGATCGCGCCATTGTGGTGCGCAAGCTGAAGCCGCTGCCGGTAGAGGCGATCGTGCGCGGTTATATCATCGGTTCCGGCTGGAAGGATTACCAGAAGACCGGCGAGGTGTGCGGCATCCAGTTGCCCGAAGGGCTACGCCAGGCGGATAAACTGCCGGAGCCGATCTTCACCCCCTCCTCCAAGGCCGAGGTGGGTGATCATGACGAGAACATCAGCTTCGATCAGATGATCGATCTGATCGGCGAGGATCTGGCCAACCAGGTACGGGAGGCGAGCCTGCGTATCTACAGCGAGTGCGCCGATTACGCCCTGGAAAAGGGAATCATCATCGCCGACACCAAGTTTGAGTTCGGCCTGGATGAGCAGGGCCGGCTCTATCTCATCGACGAGGTGCTGACCCCGGATTCATCCCGCTTCTGGCCGGCTGATCAGTACCAGCCTGGCATGAGCCCACCGAGCTTTGACAAGCAGTTCGTGCGCGACTACCTGGAGACCCTGGACTGGGACAAAACCCCGCCGGGGCCGGTTCTGCCGGAGGAAGTGATCACCAAGACCGCCGAGAAGTACCGCGAGGCGGAGACTATCCTGACCGGTCGCTGATTTCATCGGGGCAGAAGAGTCAAATTGGGTGGGCACTCGCTTTATCTGCCCACCCTATGAAGCTGTTATGATCACCCCAGCCCTCTCCTGGTAGGAGAGGGCGTTGGCGGCAGGCAGAGTGAGGAACGATGAAAAAGCGAACCACCCGCATCACCCTCTACAGCAGCCGCAACTGTGCGCATTGCCGACGCGCCAAGGCGTATCTGCAGGAGCACCATATCCCCTTCACCGAGCAAGATGTGGAGCGTAACCGACGCGCCCAACTCGATTTCATGCGCGCTGGTGGACGTGGCGTACCGCTGATCACGGTGGGCGAACAGCAGATCCAGGGGTTCGAACCACGCCAGTTGCAGCGGGCGTTGCGTCAGGCAGGATTTGATGTCTGAGACCCAGACGCCTGATAGCGGGACCCCCTACGCCGACCTGACCCCCGAAACCATTCTCTGTGCGTTGGAATCAGTTGGCTATCAACCGAGTGGCGGTATGCTGGCACTCAACAGCTACGAAAACCGCGTCTACCAGATCGGCATGGAAGAGGGACCACCGCTGGTGGCCAAATTCTATCGGCCGCAGCGCTGGAGCGATGCCAGTATTCAGGAAGAGCATAATTTCACCCTGGCGCTGGTAGCGGATGAGATACCGGTGGTCCCACCGCTGCAGAACGCTTCCGGTCAGACACTGTTTCACTATCAAGGCTACCGTTTTGCCCTGTTCCCACGCCGCGGCGGCCGCTGGCCGGAACTGGAAAACCCCGACAATCTGGAGTGGATCGGCCGCTTCATCGCCCGTATCCATCTGTTGGGTGCGGCCCAACCATTCAAACACCGCCCCACGATCGACCCGGATCAGATGGGCCGGGCATCGGCGGAGTACCTGCTATCCGAAGGGTGCATTCCCTTGGAACTGGAGTCGAGCTATCGCCGGGTCACCGATGCACTGCAACAGCGTATCGACGAGGCATTTTCCGCCACCCGGGAGTGCCGGGTGATCCGCCTGCATGGCGACTGCCATCCCGGCAATATCCTCTGGACCGAACTGGGGCCGCACTTTGTGGATATGGATGACTGCCGCAACGGACCGGCGATTCAGGATCTGTGGATGTTGCTGTCCGGCGATCGGCAGGAGATGGCGCTGCAACTGAGTTATATCCGCGAGGGCTATGAGACCTTCCGCGAACTGGATGGCCGCGAGGTGGCGTTGATCGAACCGCTACGCACCCTGCGTATGATCCATTACGCCGCCTGGCTGGCGCGGCGCTGGCAGGACCCCGCCTTTCCCCTGGCCTTCCCCTGGTTCCACACCCATCAATATTGGCAAGCGCATGTGGGAGAGTTGGAGCAACAGCTGCAGCTACTGGACGAACCGCCACTGCCGGTATATTAGAACCACAAAGAAAAAACCCCGGTCTATTAACCGGGGTTTCCTATTTTAAAACAAGAGCTTGGCTATCCGGCAACCCGCTTGGCGTCTTCTTCCACCTTATCCAGCATGGCAAATACCTTCTGGCTGCTCTCCTCCATCACATGAAACGCCTGCATCAGTGCCGGGTAATTCCGCTGTTCGCCACCCAGCAGTTCAAACACCCCTTTGGTTCCCTGATGAACCACCGAATGAGGTTGTTCGATCTGGCCATAGTGGTTGGAGTGGGAGAAGTACTCCTTCCCTTCGCCTTCGTAATACCATTTACCCAGACGGCAATTGTGATGATCGACAAAGTTAAATGCCGGCTCATTCATATTAACTGACAGGTAGGTGTTAACTTTCCACAGGACATGATCCAGCTTGGCCAAGCTGAGGAACACGCTATCGGTCATCAGGGTAACGTCATTGAAGTAGGATTGGACGCCGCCCCCCATCTTGCCCAGATCCTGCTGGAATCCGTTGACAGCGGTAGAGACCTTTTCCACCTTTTCGATCACCTGCACCGATGCCGCCGAGACCGACTTGACGTTGTCCTGCATCGCTTGGATCACATCGTTGATCTCGGTAATCGCCGACTGGGTCTTGTCGGCAAGCCCGCGTACCTCGTCGGCCACCACGGCAAACCCGCGTCCCTGCTCACCTGCACGAGCCGCCTCGATTGCAGCATTCAAGGCCAGCAGGTTGGTCTGTTCGGCAATGCCTTTAATCAGCGCCAGGATGGAGCTGATTTCTCCTGCCCGCGACGACATACCGGCCACCGATTCGCCGGATTCAGCCGACACCTTGGAGAGACTGTCCAGATCCGAAGTGATGGATTGAATATGGCTGGATAGCGTACTGAACTCACTGTTGATTTCACCGAATCCAGACAGCGAATGCTTGGCAGCACCGACCGATTCCGCCAGATTCCCCTGGATATCCACCAGCCCCAGTTTGATATTTTCATTCTCATAGCGCATCAGGCTGTCGAGCTGCGCTTCACCACCCGCCGTGGAGCGTAAACGCTCCATCTCGTCACTCTGGGCGGCCAGTTCAGTTTTATAGTGTTCAATCTCCCGGGAGAGTCTGGTGTTCTCCTCCTCCAGTGCGATCAAGCGTTTTTTTTGTTCACCATTTCCAAACAACGTCATAGATACCTCCTACCCACTTTCCCTGCGGCTATTGTTTTATATCATCCTTATTACTCTCTATAGCGTCGCAAACCGGATAATCTGTAACGAAATGCAGTAAATCGTTCAGAGCGAGCCCGACGCCTTGATCATCAGATAACTGTTCACCAGCGCGACCGGCAGTTGCGGAGCCTGCAGATCCAGCGTCAGCACCCCCTGGTGACGCAGTCTATCCAGGCTTTTCCGTCTCCCATCGAGGTACTCGTTGACAGTATGAAATTGCAGCGCCTCATCCAGGCCGTGCACCGGTCGCTCCAGCACTTCGTCCAGAATGGTCTCCCGCAGATTGGCCACCACGACCAAATGCCGCCGTTTCAGCAACTGCACCGCTTTAATCAAGTCATCATGATCCTCATCCCGGGTATTGGTCATCAACACCACCAACGCACGTCGCGGCTGCAGAGACATCACCTGCTTGGCCGCCAACAGGAAATCCGCAGCTTCCTGGCCGGCACTCAGATCATAGGTGCGGGAGAGCAACTCCTTGACCACACCGCTCCCCTTATGGGGCGGCAGCCAGCGCTCCACGCCGCCGAACGAAAGCAGCCCCACCGCGTCACCCTGTTGTGCGGCCACATGGGCCAGCAACAGCAGCGCATTCAAAGCTTGATCAAAATGCACCCGGCCCGACTCTTCATGACGCATACGGCGGCCGCAATCCAGTAAAAACAGCACTTGCTGATCACGCTCATCCTGGTACTCCTTGGATATCAGCTTGCGGTAACGTGAAGAGGCCTTCCAGTCGATCTGACGTAATGCATCCCCGGCGCGATAATCACGCAGCTGGTGGAAATCGTTACCCTGCCCCCGGCGCTGCCGCCGACGGACCCCCATCTGACTGAGTCGGTGATCGGTCGCCAACAGAGCATAACGCCCAATCTCCTGGAAATTGGGAAACACCTTGACCGATTCGGCCAACGGATAGAAGTGCCGCTTACGCCAGAAGCCCAGTGGCGACATCAGCACCAGATCGCAACCACTGAACGTCGCATCGCCACGCCGCTGCGGCTTCACCCGGTACGCCACCTGGGCCGAGGATTGCGCCGGCAAGACCAAAGGATAGGGCATGGCTTCGCTATCAAACCAGGAGGGGTGGTGATCATGCAGCGAGATATTGAGCGGGCGTGCTCCCGGGTTGCCCAGCGTCAGCCCCACTTTCGACCACACGCCTACGGGTATGCTGTGATGAAGGGTCCGTTCCAGCGTGAGCACCGGCGCGCGCTTGACTAACAACCCATCTAACAACGCCATCCCGCACAACACCCAGAACAGCACCAGCCAGATCTCATGCAGCGCCGGATACGCGAGCGCGACCGCGGCCGGCAGACCGACACCGGCCGTGGCCCAGAGCAGCGACCGGCTCGGCGTCATAGGCGCGGCGCTTCCACGTTGACCAGGATATCGGCCAGTACATCATCCGGGCGGTAGCCCTCGATCTCCAGATCGGTGGTCAATTTCATGCGGTGTCTCAGCACAGCCGCCGCCACCCCTTTCACGTCATCCGGGGTAACATAGGCATTTCCCGCCAACAGCGCGTGGGCCCGGGCGGCACGCAAAAGCGCAATACTGCCACGAGGGCCTGGACCCACTTCTACCCCGCTCCAGTCCCGCGCCGTCCGCACGATACGCACCGCATAGGCGACAATCTGTTCATCCACATCCAGACTAGCTGCCGTCTGCTGCAGGGCCAATACCTGGGCCGGGGTCAGCAAACCCTGCACCGCCGACACATCCAGTTGGTCACCCACCGCACCATGGGTGACATGATGCACCAATGCCTGCTCTTCCTCCTGGGCAGGGTAGTCGATGAACACTTTGAGCAGGAAGCGATCCAACTGGGCCTGCGGCAACGGATAGGTACCCTCCTGCTCAATCGGGTTTTGCGTCGCCAACACCAAAAACGGCAAATCCAGGGGATAGGAGGTGCCTTCGATGGTGACCTGCTGCTCCTGCATCACTTCAAGCAGCGCCGACTGGGTTTTAGCCGGCGCCCGGTTGATCTCATCGGCCAGCAGGAAATTGCAAAACACCGGCCCTTTGCGCACCCGGAAGGCATCGCGCTTCATATCAAACATCACATGACCACTGATATCGCTCGGCATCAGATCCGGGGTGAACTGCACACGACTGAAATGACCACCCACGGCAGCGGCCAGGGCACGCACCAGCAGCGTCTTGCCCAGCCCGGGAACCCCCTCTACCAGGACATGTCCGGCTGCCAGCAGGCCGATAATCACCTCTTTGATCACCCGGGTCTGGCCGATTACGGCGCGCTGCACCTCACGCTCCAGTCCCTGTACCTGTGCCACGGTCTCCTGGGACAGACCACCCGTTGCCGGCATTGCCACGCTTATCTCATCATCCACTACCGTTCTCCTAAATCCTGTCCTTTCTGTATACGCAGTTGGGCCGCCAATTTCTGTTGTGCCGCCGTCACCTGAATAAATGCCTGTTCACCCTGATAATCACCAAACAGCGCCCGCTCCACCGCCTGCGGCGTCAAGCCGGCATGTTGCGCGATCCACTGGCAGCAGGCCGCCTGCTCCAGCGTGTTCAGTATCGGGTGGCGCTTGCGCCACGCCAGCAACAGTGCGGCCTGGGATTGCCGGAACGTCCCGCTGGCCTGATCGGTACGCCAGACAAAGCGTCCAACCGCCGCCAAGTGCTCCAGCAGGTTACGCCGTAACGGCTGGCCGGAGGTGAGAAGCGGGCCGCTACGACGCGTCAGCGACCAAACCCACAACAACCCCAATGCCAGCAGCGACAAGACCAGGCCCGGGGCCAGGCGCCAAAGTAGCACCGGCAAGGCCGGCATCGCACTGCTATAGAGCAGCCAGGCTTTGCGCTGATCGCCGACCAGTAGCGCCAACAGCAAGGCATGGTCCCGCTCACCGATAGCGCCGTTGGCGAAGATCTCCAAATCACTGGTCACCGTAATCCGCCCTTGTCCCAATTGGAACTGCAGCAGGTGTGCCCCCGCTTCCGTCTCGACTGCCCAGTCGGCCCGGCCCTGGCTGTCAAACAGAACACGCCGGTCACTGAACGCGACGCCGATTCGCTGGCCGCTGTTAGGTGTATCGAATTGCACCGCGCTTTGTGGCGCCTGATCGGGCTGATCCGTATCGGCGGTTTCGTCCGCCCCCTCGTCCTCGGCGTCACGCAACACCAGATGGACACCCAGTGCATCCAGCAGATTGTTGCCGCTGGATTGGGCCTCGTCATCCCACACCTCCTGCGGTGTAATCAGCAGATGTCCACCCTGCCTGACCCAGTCCATCAAAGCCTGTTCCCGTTCCGGCGGCAGACTGACACCGAGTCGGTAAACCAGCAGCAGGCCCGACTCGGACGGCGGTGTCATCAGTCGATCCCGACCACTGAGACTTTCGGTCGTCACATGGATTCGATTAAGAAACCGTTCGGCGGCCAGTAACGGATTTCTTTTTGCCTCGGGCGACATCCCGGTCACGATCTCCCGGCTACGTTGTTCATAATTGGTCAGAAACCACTGAACGCCCCAACCGGCCAGGAGTAACAGCAACACGCTGATCAGCGCCCAGAACCACTTATTCGACATGACCCGACACCCCGCCGAATAACTGCTCCCACTCGCCACACAGCCCCACTACCAATTGAGCATCGGGCAACCGGTGGCCGTAAGCCGCCGCTACCCAGAGCCGAGTCAGACGGACAAAAAACGCTCCCTGATCCGCCGGGCATACCGCCAATACCCGCTCGACACACTCCCCTTCGGTGGCACTATCCGGTATCGCCAGACGCTCATGCTGCAACAACGCCACCAGTACGCCCCGATAGAGGAGACCGAGCGCCTGACGGATCTCCCCTTGCTGTAAAAGTTGCCGGCAGGCTCCGGCAATATCGTCCGGCAGCGAATGGCTCTCCAGCTTCAGACCAAACAGTGTGGCCGGCTTGGGCTTGCGGTTTTGCCTGGCCGACGATAACGAACCGATCACCAGAAACGCCCTGTTGGCCCAGGCCTTGTACAGCAACCAAGCCAAGAGCACCCCTGCCACCATCAACAGCACCCCTTTGCCGAAGGCGGCAAAACCCTGGGCAAACCCTTCCATCAACTGCACGATCCATTTCACCAGCCAGTGCTCGTCTTCGGGATGGGCATCGGGCTGATCATCGGCGCCGATAAACTTCCAGTAGGTCACCTGCTTGTGCTTGCCGAAGGCCGGATCATCAAGCACCTGCTGTATTGTCGTCTTCGCCTCCCGGACGTCCAGTTCAGCGGCCGTCGCATCGGCAGTGTAACCACCACTCAGCAGGCCGCCGCAAAACAGCAACAGCAGCGCCGCGGCCGATAATCCGCTCCAGCGAGCCTGTTTTCGGTTGATCAGACGGCGGAAGGCGATCTCAATATCCCACGCCTCCAGTTCGGTACGCCGGGTCAGATAGAGGGCGAAGCCGGCCGCCACATAGAACGGGGCGATCAACGACATGGCGAGCAAGTCACCCAAATGCTGCAGCCACTGCTCCAGGCGACCGGGATTGAACAGGAAATTATCCAGATCCAACCAGCGCAACTCTTCCGGTAGCATGATGACGATCAGAAAGACAAAGGAGACCTCCAGGATAATCTCAAAATGCATCCCGGCTATGGTCAACCAAGTGCCGGCCTGTTGTCCCCGCCCCAGTACCGCGAGCCGCTTCTTGCGTGCTTTGCCTTTCAGTTTTTCCAGTACCGTAACCGGCATGTTGAACGAACGGTTGGGATTGAAACGTCGCCAGGTGAGATTGGCCAACAGCTGCCCGGGAATAACCTTTTTTGCCTGCTTAAGCGTACCCGCCAGACCGAGCTTATCGGCAAACAGCGCCCGACTGAGCCAGAACAGCAACAGCGGTTCATAGGCCGGCTTGCACCACCAGACGATCACGATCACCCAGATCGGCTGTTCGGAAAGAAACAGCGCCGACAACAGATAGATCGGCAAGGCCAGGGTCAGCCAGAGCAACCAGAGCGGCACGAACCAGGCGCGCGCCATGGTGAAGCCGAGATCGATCGCCTCCCAGGGGGTACGAGGCCGCACGGTTACCGCTATTTTATCCAGCTCCATGCGCCCCCCTGCCAGCCAGACCTAGGTAGAGCAGTACCAGCAGCCAGAGCAGGCCGGCCACACCGTACTTGATCTGGATAGCGACCGTACTGGAGGACCAGAAGGCTTCGATAAAGGCCGCAATTAACAGCATGAAAGCGGCGCCCATCACCAGCGGCAACGCCTCCCGCGCGCGCTGCTTCAGCGCTACTAACCGGCTCAGGGGGGCCGGGGCAACCAGGGCATGCCCCAGGATCAAACCCGATGCACCGCAAATCACGATGGCGGTCAACTCAAACGACCCGTGCCCGCAGACAAAAGACCAAAAGGTATCCTGATAACCGATCCGGGTCAGGTGACCGGCCACGGCACCGATGGCGACACCGTTAAACAGTAGCAACAGCACCGTACCGAAGCCAAATAACATACCACCGGCAAAGGTGCGAAAACCGATGCCGATATTATTGGAGATATAGTGACCAAACATCATCATGTCTGTCTCGGCACTGCGCTCCAGGGCGCGTCCGGGCTTGCGGTTGGCCGGATCGTACATCGACTCCATCTGCGCCACCTGATCTTCATCCATCACGCTGTAGATCAACTCCGGTTGCAGATAGCAGAAACCCCCTACCAGTAGACCGGGTAGAGCCAGCAAGGCCACTGCCAACCAGAAATAGGCGATCTGTCTGCGCAGGGCGCGAGGGAAACCGAAAGCGATGAACTGCACCAGACGCCACAGCTCGGCACTGCGTCCCGAGTACAGGTGACGATGGCCACGTTGTACCAGTTCATGCAGTTGCTGCTCCAGGGCGGGGCTGTAGTGACGGCTGCGGGCAATCGCATAGTGATTGCAGACCTGTCGGTAAAGCAGCGGTAGTGATTCCACCTCGGATGGGGATTGCCGACGCTTGCGTCGGGAGCGGTCCAGATCGTCCAACAGCAGGCGCAACCGCTCCCACTGGTCCCGATACTGCTTTTCAAAATCCAGTTGCCGCATCCTGTTAATCGACCCTAGCGCCCCTGCGCCAACCAGCTGGCGTAGGCGTGCAACGCCGTCACGGCCGCCTCCCCACGCTGGCCGGTCAGGTCGCTGAGGATCTCCGCCAGTTCAATACGCCGCTCCCCAGTTAATAGCGGGGTCCGTTCGGCAAAGGTCAGCAGCGTTCGCTGCTCCTCCCGGGTGAGTGGATGGGGGGGATGTACCGGCGCTACATCCGGCAGTTCATGACGGACGCTCGACTTGTCCCGGTACACCACCAGGGTACCGGCAGCCAGGTCGCCAAGTCGTTGGAAATTTCGGCTCAATAACATGGATACCAATCCCGTCGCATAGAGAAAGGGCAGAAAGTCGGCCGCCCGCAGCAGGTTCCTGATCAAAGAGGCGGACCAGGAGACCGGCGTGCCGTTATCTTGGATCACCTCCAGACCCATAGCCTTTTTACCCGGCGTTGCACCTTGCCGCAGCTCGAAGAACACCGGATAAAACCACTCGATCAGAAAGAACACCACCAAGCTGAGCCCGAAACCCAGACCACCCAGAAACGAAAACGGGATGGCGATCGCCAGATAGAGACCGATACGAATCAGCATATCGATAGCCCAGGCACAGGCGCGCACCACCGGCCCGGCGATGCGGATGCCCAGGGCAATCCCCTCCGGGGTCTCATAACTGCGCGTGGTATCCAGCATTAAGCGGCAATCATGCGTAGTAGATATCGCGATAGGAGGTATACATGGAAGCGGTCATCACCGGCATCACCACCAACAGCCCCAAACCCACCGGAATAGCGCCGACAAAAAACAGTACTATCCCTACAATACCGTAAAGCAGGAATGGCAGGATATTCTTCAGACAACCGGAGAAGCTCAACTTCATGGCGCTCAATGCCGACATCCCCTCCATTGAGATCAGCGCCGGGGCAAACCAGTACGCCATCATCAGCGGAATGGAGAGTCCCAAGGCCATCAGTGAGATCAACAGTATCGACCCCACCCCCATGGCAGATTGCATGGTGCTCGGGTCGGGATTCTGCATGGCGTCCATCCCGCCCATCATGCCGACCAGGACGCCGCCACTCACCATACCCACCACAACCATAATCAGAAAAAAGCCGATCAGGTAGAGCAAGCCGACCAAAACCAGCTGTCCGACGCTGGAAGAGAATCCGGAAAACAGGTGACTGATTTCAAAATCGTCCCCATGCTCCTGCGCCGCCGATCCCAGCATGAGGCCGGCAAGTATGACCGGTGACAACAGGGTAATCACCAGTGAACCGACAAAAGGCACCAGGCTGAGCCCCACTGAAAGCACCACCCAAACCACCACGGCGATAATCCAGGCCAGCGGATTCTGCTTGAAATGCCAGAAGCCACGGGTAATCCATTTCCAGCCATTCCCGATTGGGCGTGTTATCGGGTCCGCCAGCTCACCGCGCTCCACCTCGCCCACCAGCTCGGCCTGTGGCGCCGCATAGGGGTCTTTCGTCTCTGAGCTGCCCGCTCCAGCCTGTTCCACCTCGGCCGCCTGCCGCGCCAGGTATTTCGGGATCACAATGCCACAGCTCTGGCAGGTCTCGTTCTCGATGGTTTCTGAACCGCATTTGGGGCAGGTAGGAGTAGCCGCCAATTCCGGCGCTTTGTCCAACGAAGCGACGGTGGGGCTGTCTGCTGAATAGGGCGCCGCCTCTTCCGTTTCATCCTCTGCTTCGGCTTTCGGAAGTAACGAGAGATCATCCAGGCCCAGCTTTTTTTCCATCGGCTCAAGTCGCACAATCATGCCGATCGATTCCAGCGCCTGTCGATATTTCTCCGCCCGTTCTTTATCCAGCTCCTTCTTCAGCGTGATCTCACGCGAAGCGGCCAGCACCTTTCTGGCCTTCTCCTCGGACACCTTGAAACGTTGGCGAAAATTCTCTATGGCTTCGCTCTTTTCCGTGCCAAGCCGAAGTTGTCCGGTATAGATTACTCGATAGCGATCACCCACAGTCCCCTCTCCTTATCATTCTCTTTTTTATGCGGCGAGGCATCCCCAAACGCCTCGGTCCATGCTCCATGCTACAACCCGTGCAACCCACTCCCCTTGCCACTGACGGAGCACTGCCATCGGATTCTATGATATCGAGGTAAAAATCTAAATCCTGAAGGGGATAATAATCGCGTCACAGCAGCTATTTTGCTAGCTGTATCCGCTTTCTGCAGTATTTATAGGGTTTGGTAGGCGTTCCCACGCAGAGCGTGGGAACGAGAAGTCGTTCGCGGCATAAGTCCATCCCCTCCCAAAGCCGCTCCCGCACATCCTTGTGCTCCGCGGCATAAGTCCATCCCTGGACAAAAAAAAAGGGTGCCTTGCGGCACCCTATCAAGGCTCACTGCTGAATGGGTCTTAGCTGATCTTGGGATCCAGCGCTCCGCTTTCGTATTGACCGAACATGGTTTCCAACGATTCAGCACGGATCTTGGAAGCGTGACCGCAGCAACCAAAGGCTTCATAGCGCGCCTTGCAGATCGCCTTCATACCCTTGGTGGCCTCTTTGAGGAACTTGCGCGGATCGAAGTTGGACGGTGCATCATGCAGGTGACGGCGGATGGAACCGGTTGAGGCCATACGCAGGTCGGTGTCGATATTGACCTTCCGTACACCGTGTTTGATACCTTCGACGATCTCTTCCACCGGCACGCCATAAGTCTGACCCATGTCACCGCCGTAGTTATTGATGATCGCCAGCCACTCCTGGGGCACGGAGGAAGAGCCGTGCATCACCAGATGGGTATTGGGGATGCGCTGATGGATCTCTTTGATGCGATCGATACGCAACACTTCTCCGGTCGGTTTCTTGGTGAATTTGTAGGCACCGTGAGAGGTACCGATGGCGATAGCCAACGCATCCACCTGGGTCAGTTTGACGAAATCGGCCGCTTGTTCGGGATCGGTCAACAACTGATCCATCTCCAGTTTACCTTCGGCGCCGATACCGTCCTCTTCACCCGCCTCACCGGTCTCCAGCGAGCCAAGACAACCCAGCTCACCCTCAACCGAGACACCGCCGGCATGCGCCATCTCCACCACCCGGCGAGTGACATCTACGTTGTACTCATAGGAGGAGGGGGTTTTGCCGTCGGTCATCAGCGATCCATCCATCATCACCGAAGAGAAACCGGACTGGATAGAGCGCAGGCAGACTGCCGGCGAGGTGCCGTGATCCTGGTGCATGACGATGGGAATATGCGGATAGGCTTCCAGCGCGGCCAAAATCAGGTGCCGCAGAAAGGTTTCACCGGCATAGGCGCGCGCACCGGCCGAACCCTGCATAATCACCGGGCTGTCGGTCTCATCCGCCGCCTGCATAATGGCGTGCACCTGCTCCATATTGTTGACATTGAAAGCCGGCATACCGAACTGGTTATCGGCGGCGTAGTCCAGCAGCTGTCGCATGGAAATAAGAGGCATGATGTTCTCCTTCTCTAAATAATTTTTTGTTTAATCTGCCGGACGAAGTTCCGTCCGTTATGTAAATCAAGTCGAGTCAGCAGTGCTCCCCGACACGTAAAATCTTCATCACATTGGTACCGCCCATGACGCCGTTGGTATCACCCTTGGTGATAACCAACAGATCCCCGTTGCGTACTGCGCCCCGCTGCAGCATCTCATCCACGATCGCCTTGTTGATATCCTGGGCGTTGTCGTTGGAGACATCGAAACTCACCGGGTAGACACCACGAAACAGTGTCACTTTGCGGCGGGTCGCCACATGGGAAGTCAACGCATAGATGGGAATACCGGAACTGATACGGGACATCCACATCGGCGTATAACCGGTCTCCGTCCAGGCTGCGATCGCCACCACGTTGAGATGGTTGGCGGTATACATGGCGGCCATGGCGATGGCTTCATCAATTCGGCCGAACACGCTGTTCAAACGATGGTGCGATTTGCGCACCTTGCGCTGCTTCTCCGCCTCGCGGCAGATCTTGCTCATCGCCTCCACCGTCTGCACCGGGTAGTGGCCGGCCGCCGTCTCGGCCGAGAGCATGACGGCATCGGTACCGTCCAGTACCGCATTGGCCACATCAAACACTTCGGCTCGGGTCGGGATCGGATGTTCGATCATCGATTCCATCATCTGCGTAGCGGTAATCGCCACTTTGTTGCGCGACCGTGCCAGACGGATCAACCGTTTTTGTACGGCCGGGAGTTCCGCGTCACCGATCTCCACACCCAGGTCGCCGCGGGCAATCATGATCGCTTCGGAAGCTTCGATAATCCCCTCGATCACCTCCAGCGCTTCGGCCCGCTCCACCTTGGAAACGATGCCACCGGTGCCGCCCGCTTCACGTAGCAGCAGTCGGGCCTGGTCCACATCTTCGGCACTGCGCACAAACGAGACCGCCAGATAGTCCGCCTCAATGCTGGCGGCAAAAACGATGTCGTCCTTGTCCTTGTCGGTCAGCGCCGGCGCAGAGAGCCCGCCTCCCTGCTTATTGATACCCTTGCTGTTGGAGAGCTCGCCACCGGTTTCCACGCGGCAGTGGATCTCGGTCTCGCTGACCTCGTTGACCCACAGCACAATGGCGCCGTCTGCCAGCACCAGGGTATCGCCCCGCTTCACATCCTGAATCAATTCGGGAAAGGTCAAGCCCACCCTGGACTGATCACCATCCTTGGGCCCACACCGGGTATCCAGGATGAAGGGATCACCCTTTTCAAGAAATATCTTACCCTCGCGAAATCCAGTGATCCTGATTTTCGGTCCCTGAAGATCCACCAGCAATCCCACCTGGCGACCGCTGGCGCGTGCCCGGTCCCGCACGATTTCGGCGCGCCGCCGGTGCTCTTCATGCGTGCCGTGGGAAAGATTCAAACGCACCACATCCACGCCTGCACCGATCAGTTGATCGAGAATCTTGGGGTCGTCGGTTGCCGGCCCCAGTGTCGCTAAAATCTTAGTTCTTCTTAACATAGTGTCTCCGGGGTAGAGCCCGATTCGCCCGGGCGCCCACCCCATTTGCGGTTAGTCAGCCGCCCGCGACTCTAACATTTCGACGGCCGGCAATTTCTTGCCCTCGAGGAATTCCAGGAAGGCCCCCCCCCCGGTTGAAATATAGGAGATGCGGTCGGCAATGGCATATTTATCCACGGCGGCAAGGGTGTCGCCGCCACCGGCAATCGAAAAGGCTGAAGACTCAGCGATCGCCATACCCAGCGTCTGGGTGCCGGCCCCGAACTGGTCAAATTCAAATACCCCGACCGGTCCATTCCAGACAATGGTTCCGGCGGACTTCATCATCTCGGCAAAACGTGCCGCGGTTTCGGGACCGATATCGAAAATCATATCGTCATCGGCCACCTCTTCCACCCGTTTCACCGTGGCTTCGGCAGACTCGGAAAACTCCTTGCCACACACCACATCGGTGGGCACCGGGATCTCTCCCCCTTTGGACTTGGCCACCTCCATCAGGCGTTTGGCCTCCGGAATCAGGTCGGCTTCATAGAGCGACTTGCCGACGTTAAAGCCGGCCGCGGCGATGAAGGTATTGGCGATACCGCCACCGGGAATCAGTTGATCCACAATCTTCGACAACGCGTCCAGCACGGTCAGCTTGGTGGATACCTTGGAGCCACCGACAATGGCTGCCATGGGCCGGGCCGGGTTATCCAACGCCTTACCCAGCGCTTCCAATTCACCGGCCAGCAGGGGGCCCGCACAAGCGGTGGGGGCGTACGTACCGGCACCATGGGTAGAGGCCTGGGCACGATGTGCTGTGCCAAAGGCATCCATCACATAGATGTCGCACAGACCGGCATATTGGCGCGACAGGGCTTCGTCATTCTTCTTTTCGCCCGGGTTGAAACGGACATTCTCCAACAACACCACATCGCCATTTGCCATCTGCGGCGACTGGTCCAGGTAATCGCTCACCAGCCTCACCGCTTTCCCCAACGCTTCAGTCAGGTAGTTGGCGACCGGCAACAGGGAGAACTCCTCGGCATATTCCCCTTCGGTCGGCCGTCCCAAATGCGACATCAACATCACTTGGGCACCGGCTTTGACGCAATGCTCGATCGTCGGCAGGGAAGCGCGAATACGTTTATCCGAAGCCACCTTGCCTGCCTTGATCGGCACATTCAGATCCTGGCGGATCAGCACCCGTTTACCGGCAAGGTCAAGATCGGTCATTTTGATAACGGACATGGAAAGGATCTCCTGAAAACGCGTGTTTATTATTTAAAAGGGATTAGATGAAAGGATGATTTCAGCTAATGCCTCTTGGTAGCGAACCGATTGCCCCGGTGCGAATGACTCGCACCGGGGCAATGTGGATTGAGTAGACAGCAGAAACTTACCTCCCATCTACGTTTTATCCGATTCGTTATTTCTGCATAACGCGGACCATCTCCAACACCTTGCTGGAGTAACCCCACTCATTGTCATACCAGGAAACTACCTTGACAAAAGTGCTGTCCAGGGCGATACCGGCACCCTCATCGAAGGTGGAGGTGCAGGATTCACCGCGGAAATCGGTGGAAACCACTTTTTCGTTGGTGTAGCCCAGGATGCCCTTCATGTTGCCCTCAGAAGCATCCTTCATGGCACTACAGATATCCTCGTACGAGGCTTCGCTCTTCAGTTCGACGGTGAGATCCACCACGGAGACATCAGAGGTGGGCACACGGATCGACATACCGGTCAGCAGGCCGTTCAGTTCGGGGATGACTTTACCGACCGCCTTGGCGGCACCGGTGGAAGACGGGATCATGTTCTCCAGGATACCGCGGCCACCGCGCCAATCCTTCATGGAGGGACCGTCAACCGTCTTCTGGGTAGCGGTTGCCGCATGCACGGTGGTCATCAGGCCACGCTTGATGCCGAAGCTGTCGTTCAGCACCTTGGCGATCGGAGCCAGACAGTTGGTGGTGCAGGAGGCATTGGAGATGATGGTCTCGCCGGCGTACTTGTCATGGTTCACGCCGTAGACGAACATCGGGGTGTCATCCTTGCTCGGGGCGCTTTGGATGACCTTCTTGGCGCCCGCGGCGATGTGTTTCTCGCAGGTCTCTTTGGTCAGGAACAGACCGGTGGATTCCACCACCACGTCGGCACCCACTTCGTTCCACTTCAGATTGGCCGGATCACGCTCGGCGGTCAGACGAATACGGTTGCCGTTGACAATCAAGGTATTGCCATCAACGGCCACATCGCCTTTGAAGCGGCCGTGTACCGAATCGTACTTGAGCATATAGGCTAGGTAATCGGGATCCAGCAGATCGTTGATGCCGACGATTTCGATATCAGAAAAATCCTGCACAGCTGCGCGGAATACCATACGTCCGATTCGGCCAAAACCGTTAATGCCTACTTTGATAGTCATTAGAAAAACCTCCAAAAGTTGTAAATTACTGCAATCAGATTTCCAGATCGGGGGCACCATCGGCACCCCCTGGCACCATTCAGTTAAAGCGTCTCTTCTACTGCCTTGACGACATTTTCAACGGTAAAGCCGAACAGCTTAAACAATTCTCCAGCCGGTGCAGACTCGCCGAAGCGATTAATCCCCACCACCTTGCGTGCATACTTGTACCAGCCATCGGTCACGCCCGCTTCCACAGCGACCCGTGCCGTCACGGCCGTCGGCAGCACCGACTCCCTATACGCCTCGTCCTGCGCCTCAAAGGCATCCACCGACGGCATGGAGACGACCCGAATCTGCTTGCCCTTCGCAGACAACTCAGTCGCCGCATCCACCGCCAGCCCAACTTCGGAGCCGGTGGCGATGATGATGGCATCCGGTGACCCGTCACAATCCCGCAACACATAGCCACCCTTACTGATATCCGCAATCTGCTGCTCCGTGCGCGACATAAACGGCAGCCCCTGACGTGAGAAGATGAGACAGGAGGGCCCGCCGCTTCTTTCGATTGCCGTCTTCCAGGCCACCGCGGTTTCGACGGTGTCACAGGGGCGCCAGACTGACATGTTGGGGATCATGCGCAGCGTGGCGATCTGCTCGATCGGCTGATGGGTCGGGCCATCCTCGCCCAGCCCGATGGAGTCATGAGTATAAACAAACAGCGAACGCTGTTTCATCAGCGCCGCCATGCGCAGGGCATTGCGGGCATACTCCGAGAACATCAGGAAGGTGGCGCCAAACGGGATGAGACCGCCATGCAGGGCCACACCATTCATGATGGCCGACATACCGAATTCACGCACGCCGTAGTTGATGTAGTTGGAATCGGGGGATTCGGCACGCATCGGCTTGTAACCGGACCATTCTGTCAGGTTGGAGCAGCCGAGATCGGCAGAGCCGCCGAACAGCTCCGGCAGCAGCGCGGCGTAACCTTCGATAGAAGCCAGCGAAGCCTGACGGGTGGCCGGGCTCTTCGCCTCGCTATTCATCTGCGCCACAAACTCGGCAGACTTGGTCGCCCAATCTTCCGGTAGATCGCCGGCCATGCGGCGTTTAAATTCCGCGGCGAGTTCCGGATGAGCTTCCTGGTAGGCGGCAAACTTGGCGTTCCACGCCGTCTCGGCGGCCGCGCCCTTCTCTTTGGCATCCCAACCGGCGTAGATATCTGCCGGCACCTCGAAGGAACCATGATCCCAGCCCAGTGCCGCCTTGGTCAGATTGATCTCTTCCTGGCCTAGCGGCGCCCCATGGCAAGCATGGCTGCCCGCTTTGTTGGGGGAACCGAAACCGATTGTGGTCTTGCAGCAGATCAGTGTCGGTTTATCGCTCATCGCCCTGGCGAATTCCAGTGCCTTGTTGATCGCTTCCGGATCATGCCCGTCCACATCGGGGATCACATGCCAGCCATAGGCCTCAAAACGTTTCGGGGTGTTGTCCGAAAACCAGCCTTCTACATGGCCGTCGATGGAGATGCCGTTGTCGTCCCAGAAGGCGACCAATTTGCCGAGACCGAGGGTACCGGCCAGCGAGCAGGCTTCATGGGAGATACCCTCCATCAAGCAGCCATCGCCCAGGAAGACATAGGTGTGGTGATCCACCACGGTATGGCCGTCACGGTTGAACTCAGCGGCCAGCGAGCGCTCGGCGATCGCCATGCCCACCGCATTGGTGATGCCCTGGCCGAGCGGCCCGGTGGTGGTCTCGACTCCCGGTGCATAACCGTACTCCGGATGCCCCGGGGTTTTTGAATGCAGTTGACGGAACTGTTTCAGATCCTCAATGCTCAAGTCATAACCGGTCAGATGCAGCAGGGAGTAGATCAGCATGGAGCCGTGACCATTTGAGAGCACAAAACGGTCCCTGTCAGCCCACTTGGGATTCGCCGGATTGTGCTTCATGTAGTCATTCCAGAGGACCTCGGCGATATCCGCCATCCCCATGGGGGCACCGGGATGGCCCGAATTGGCCTTCTGGACGGCATCCATACTGAGTGCGCGGACGGCGTTAGCAAGATTTCTGCGTGAGGACATTTGTCTCTCCTATCTAAGGATGGTTAAGTAATTCTGTATCCGTCCGGCGCGGAAATCCCGCCGCCGTCGGTAGAGGGCCGCCCGCAACGGGCAACGCCTTGTCTATTCCTGGGCCTGTATTGACCGATTCACCTCTGCCGACTCTAACGGCTACGGGATATCCATCCCACCTGGTCAGGCCGCTATCAAAATGTAGTTCAGGGGATGCCATTCTTGCGCCATCATCTGCGCGGGGCAAGCCAGATCCGTTTATAGGGGTAAAAACAGTGTCGAACACACAACCTAACACACTGATTTCTATAACTTAAATACATTCAGCGTGCAGGCATTTTCTGTTTCAGCGTCACGCGCTATCACGCCATTTTATTGAACACCCTATGCTGGGTATCTGATCCTCCGGTCCCTTTCCAGTCAGCGCGACCTGCCGCATCGCCTCAAACAGGTCGCGGCGCGCATCCTCCATTGCAGGCGCCATTCCACTGGCATCCAATCTTCCCCGGTATTGCAACTGCAGTTCGGCGTTATAGCCGAAAAAATCCGGGGTACAGACTGCGCCATACTGCTTTGCCACCTCCTGGCTCTCATCCATTAAATAAGGGAAGGGAAACTGGTAGCGCTCGGCAACCCGCACCATGTTTTCGAACGAATCCGCTTCATAGAGTGTCGGGTCATTCGACATAATCGCTACCGAATTAATACCCAACTCCCTTAACTCTGAGGTATCGCGCACCATGCGCTCACGCACCGCCTTCACATAGGGGCAGTGGTTACAGATAAACATCACCAGCAGTCCCTTTTCCCCTCGGCAATCGGCCAAGGTCCAGCTTTTTCCATCTACCCCTGGAAGCTCAAAATCAATGGCCGGTAGGCCAAACTCACACACCGGCGTTTGTAATGCGACCATGTGACATCCCCCCGGATCCTTTGGCGCAAAATCAACGGAACATAATGCTACCTTAAAAGAATGGCAAGAATCATATAAAATTCTTATGGAAGCTATTACCGTGGATTAATTGACATTGATGGGGGCTGAAGCTAACTTAGGGCAGCGCTAATTTGACTCAGATTGCGGGCGCTCAATAAATGCAGCTAAAGCGAGCAAACAGTGACTGATTACTGTGAACCCGTCTTTAGCCACCGCTAGACGGGTTTTCTATTTTCTGGAAGAAATAAATTATGAGTGACTACATCTTTACCTCTGAATCGGTCTCCGAAGGGCATCCCGACAAGGTTGCGGACCAGATCTCCGATGCGGTGCTGGACGCCATCCTTACCCAAGACCCCAACCCGGAGCATGCCCGCGTGGCTTGCGAGACCATGGTAAAGACCGGTGCGGTCATCGTCGCCGGCGAGATCAGCACCGATGCCTGGGTCGACCTGGATGATCTGGTGCGCAAGGTGATCTGCGATATCGGCTATACCAGTTCGGATGTGGGATTTGACGGTAGCACCTGTGCCGTCATGTCACTGATCGGCAAGCAATCCAGCGATATCGCCATGGGCGTGGACCGCAAGGCGCCGGAAGAGCAAGGTGCCGGCGACCAGGGCCTGATGTTTGGTTACGCCACCAACGAGACCGATGTGCTGATGCCGGCACCGATCACCTACGCCCACCGGCTGGTGGAGCGCCAATCGGAGATGCGCAAGAAACGGGTACTGCCCTGGCTGCGCCCCGATGCCAAGAGTCAGGTGACCCTGCGCTACGAAAACGGCGTGGTGACCGGTATTGATGCGGTCGTGCTCTCCACCCAGCATGATCCCGATATCAACCAGAGCGACCTGTACGAAGCGGTAATGGAGAATATCCTGCAGCCGGTACTGCCCAAGGCGTGGCTGGATAAGTGCCCGCAAAACAAGATTCATATCAATCCCACAGGCTCTTTCGTGATCGGCGGTCCGGTAGGCGACTGCGGCCTGACCGGGCGCAAGATCATCGTCGATACGTATGGCGGCATGGCGCGTCACGGTGGCGGCGCCTTCTCCGGCAAGGATCCGTCCAAGGTGGACCGTTCGGCCGCCTACGCCGGTCGCTATGTAGCCAAGAACATCGTTGCCGCCGGTCTGGCGGACCGTTGTGAAATCCAGGTCTCTTACGCCATTGGTGTGGCAGAACCGACCTCTATCTCTATAGAGACCTTCGGCACCGCCAAGATCGATGAAGTTAAAATCGCCCAGTTGGTGCGTGAGCACTTCGACCTGCGCCCCTATGGTATCCTGCAGATGCTGGACCTGGTGAAGCCGATCTATCAAAAGACCGCCGCTTACGGGCACTTCGGTCGAGAAGAACCGGAGTTCACCTGGGAGCGGACCGACATGGCCGAGGCCCTGCGGGCAGAGGCTGGTCTGTAACAGACCCATAAAACACTCCTCCTCCTGAGAAGCGCTGCAACAGGTTTACCTGCCAGGCTCAGGAGGAGGCTTCAAAAACCCATGAACGGCGCTTAGTTTTTTCGGAGACTAATCATGAACGCCGTAGCAGAAAACCGCTTTACCGATTACAAGATTGCCGACCTCTCCCTGGCCGAATGGGGCCACAAAGAGATCGCCATCGCCAATACCGAAATGCCGGGCCTGATGGCGTTGCAAGAGAAGTATGGCGATAGCAAGCCACTAAAAGGCGCGCGCATCGCCGGCAGCCTGCACATGACCATCCAGACCGCCGTACTGATCGAGACCCTGGTGAAACTGGGGGCCGAGGTACGATGGGCCTCCTGCAACATCTTCTCCACCCAGGACCACGCCGCGGCCGCCATCGCCGATCAGGGCATTCCGGTGTTCGCCTTCAAGGGCGAGAGCCTGGCCGATTACTGGAACTATACCCACAAGATCATGGAGTGGCACGACGGCGGCACCCCCAACATGATCCTGGATGATGGCGGCGACGCCACCGGCCTGCTGATCCTGGGCAGCAAAGCCGAAAAGGATATCAGCGTGCTGGATAACCCCGGCAGCGAAGAAGAGAAGATCATGTACGCCGCCATCCGCGCCCGTCTGGCGGAACAGCCGAGCTGGTACTCCGACAACCTGAAAAACATCAAAGGCGTCACGGAAGAGACCACTACCGGGGTGCACCGCCTCTACCAGATGCAGGAGCGCGGCGACCTGCCGTTCCCGGCTATCAACGTCAACGATTCGGTGACCAAATCCAAGTTCGACAATCTGTATGGCTGTCGCGAATCTCTGGTGGACGGTATCAAGCGTGCCACCGACGTGATGATCGCCGGCAAGATCGCCCTGGTACTCGGTTACGGTGATGTCGGCAAGGGCTGCGCCCAATCCCTGAAAGGGCTTGGCGCCACCGTCTGGGTCAGCGAAATCGATCCGATCTGCGCCCTGCAGGCGGCAATGGAAGGCTACCGGGTAGTGAATATGGATGAAGCCTGTGCCGAGGCCAATATCTTTGTCACCACCACCGGCAACTACCACGTTATCCAGCATGACCACATGGCCAAGATGAAGGACCAATCCATCGTCTGTAACATCGGCCATTTCGACAATGAGATCGATGTAGCCAGCCTGGAACAGTACGAATGGGAAAACATCAAACCCCAGGTGGACCACATCATCTTCCCCGATGGCAAGCGTATCATCCTGCTGGCCGAAGGGCGGTTGGTTAACCTGGGTTGCGCCACCGGCCATCCCAGCTTTGTCATGTCCAACAGCTTCACCAACCAGACCCTGGCACAGATGGAGATCTGGAACAGCAACGGCGAATATAAAAACCGGGTCTACACCCTGCCAAAGAAACTGGATGAAGAGGTCGCCCGCCTCCATCTGGAGAAGATCGGGGTCAAGCTGACCACCCTGACCCAGGAGCAGGCTGACTACATCGGCGTGCCGGTGGAAGGGCCTTACAAGCCTGAGCACTACCGTTACTGATCGGAACCGGTCCCGCCGTAACGGCGGGACCGCTCAAGCTAACCCACGGTAAAGCCCGCGCTCGTTCGCCACGAAGCGAAAGTAGGCTAACCGGTTTTGTATTGAATCTAAGTGCCGATGACAACTCAACAGATAGACCAAAAACTATTCAGCTTTGAACTCTTCCCGCCCAAGACCGAAGAGGGCATGGAGAAACTGCAGATCCAGGTTAAAAAATTGGCCCGGGTCAATCCGCTCTATGTCTCCGTCACCTTCGGGGCCGGCGGCTCAACACAACACCGTACCTTCCAGAGCGTCGAGTGGCTGGTGTCAGAGGGTATCGAGGCGGCGCCACACATCTCCTGCATCAGTAGCAGCAAAGCAGAGATCGTGGAGATGCTGGACCGTTACAAGAACCAGGGTATTCGCAGGCTGGTAGCACTTCGCGGCGACCTTCCGTCCGGAACCGGACTCGGTGGCCGTGGCGAACTCAACTACGCCAATGAGCTGGTGGCGCTGATTCGTCAGGAGTTTGGCGATCACTTCCATATCGAAGTGGCCGCCTACCCGGAGTTCCACCCACAGGCCGCCAACGCACAAGCGGACCTGAAGAATTTCCAGCGCAAGGTCGAGGCCGGAGCCAATGGCGCCATCACCCAGTACTTTTACAATGCCGACGCCTATTTCCGTTTTGTCGACAGTTGCGAACAGATGGGCATCCACATTCCCATCGTGCCGGGAATCATGCCAATCACCAACTACAGCAGTCTTAGCCGCTTTTCCGACGCCTGCGGTGCCGAGATCCCGCGCTGGATTCGCAAACGGCTGGAGGCCTATGCCGATGACGTGGAGAGTATCCGTGCCTTTGGGGTAGATGTAGTGAGCGCACTGTGCCAACGCTTGTTGGAACACGGCGCCCCCGGCCTGCACTTCTACACCATGAATCAGTCGGCGGCTACGCTGAAAATATGGGATAACCTGAACCTATCCCGCTGAACCGCCAGGACCGGAACCCGTGCCCATCACACCACGGCATAGGGTCCCGGGCATCCTGATCAAATAGCAGCTGCGGATAAGGCTCTCCGGTGACGGAGAGCCTCGTCGCCGCTAACACCTCCGCCACTCCGTCTATCCAACCACACACCATATGTCGATGATCGCCGATGGAAGTTGTTGTTATACTCCCTGTCCATTTCGCCAAGCATGACTCACGACCCACCAGAAACCGCACCGACAATGGCGTCGCCCCTTCAGAGACCGCTGCGATGGAACAAGAAAACGTGATCAGACTCCCCCCACTGCTCATTTTGCTGCTGTTAACCACCCTGGCCGGTTTCGTCTTCGGACTATTGCTACCGCACTGGCTGGCGCTACGTCCAGCCGCTCCGCTGCACCTGATATTCGCCCTGGGCATCATGCCGCTGATTCTGGGAGCCATGACCTACTTTGTGCCGGTACTGACCCGCACCCGGGCACCGGAACCCCTCTCGCTGATCCCGGCACTGCTCGCACTCGCCGCCGGCATCCTGCTCAGTATCAGCCTGTTTTTTTCATTCGCCCTCTATCCATTTGCCGCCGTCATCGGCCTGACTGCCGCTCTCTGGCTGAGCATTTGGATCCAGCGACGTAAAAAGCAGACCCTGGGACGACCCCACCCTGGCTTGATCTGGTATCAACTGGCCCTGGCCTCACTACTGCTCGGCCTGATTGCGATTCTGGCCGGCACGCTGTTTCCGGACTACTGGACCCAACTCAGGCGATTACATCTGCATCTCAATCTGTTGGGGTTCGTTGGCTTAACCGCCCTGGGCACACTTCGCGTCTTGCTTCCCACTGGCGGTGGTTATGGCGATCCGGAAGCGGGACCGTGGCTAATGCGCCAATGGCGATGGATGACATCGGGAGCCCTGTTCATGGCGCTCGGTGCTGCCGTGTCGCCCATCCTCTCACTGCTGGGCATGGTGTTGTGGTTACCCCCGCTGGCGCAATTGTTGAAGTCGCTGTTCATCACCCACCGGCAACACATCTGGCAACAGCACGGGGCCACGACCCCGCTGGCCTGCGCGGTACTTGGCCTGACTATTTTACTGCTGAGTGGAGCCGTCCACGCCTTTGGCTGGCACGCCGCCACCTATACCACGCAAGCCTTCATTCCGCTGTTTCTTCTGCCACTGGTTAGCGGTGCCGCCACCCATTTGCTGCCTCTCTGGGTAACCGCCGCCAGGCACAGCAATCACGAACAAGCCCTACGACAGCGTCTTGGCCGACACGGTGGTGGACGAGCGGCACTGTTTCTACTGGGGGGACTGCTCATACTGGCCGGTCAAGACTGGGGAGTTGTGCCTATATTGCTCGCTCTGCTTCACTTCATCATCGCCGCACTGCGCTGCCTGTTCTTAAAATCCTGAGCACAACTGGTATCATTCCCTTTGCGACAGCAATCAGGTGCCAACCGTTATGAGTAACAACCAGCAAATCGCCCAGCGCGACCTTTCGGTACTTTGGCACCCCTGTACCCAGATGAAAGACCATGAGTGGTTGCCGATGATTCCCATCAAGCGGGGCGAAGGGGTGTGGCTGGAGGATTTCGACGGCAACCGCTATATCGATGCGGTCAGCTCCTGGTGGGTCAACCTGTTCGGCCATGCCAACCCGCGTATCAACGCCGCCCTCAAGGAACAGGTCGATCAGCTGGAGCACGTGATGCTGGCCGGTTTCTCCCATGAGCCGGCGATCCAACTGGCGGAACGGCTGGTACAGGTCACGCCCGCGGGGCTCGATCGCTGCTTCTATGTGGATAACGGCTCCTCGGCCATCGAAGCAGCCCTGAAAATGAGCTACCACAGCTGGCGTAACCAGGGATTCAAGAACAAGCATCGCTTCGTCACCCTCTCCAACAGTTATCACGGCGAAACCCTGGGTGCCCTGGCGGTAGGCGATGTATCACTCTACAAAGAGACCTATGAACCGCTGCTGATGCCGGTCTTTACCGCCCCCTCGCCAGACTGCTTCAACCGGGAGCCGGGGGAATCGTGGGAAGCGTTCTCGATCCGCCGCTTCGCCGAGATGGAGACACTGCTGGCCGAACACCGCAACGAAATTAGCGCCGTTATCGTTGAACCGCTGGTGCAGTGCGCCGGCGGCATGCGCATGTATCACCCGGTCTATCTGAAACGGCTGCGTGAAGCGTGCGATCGCTATCAGGTGCACCTGATCGCCGATGAGATCGCCGTCGGCTTTGGCCGCACCGGCACCCTGTTCGCCTGCGAGCAAGCAGCCATCACCCCGGACTTCCTCTGCCTCTCCAAGGGATTGACCGCCGGCTACCTGCCCCTCTCCGTGGTGCTCACCAGCGAGCAGACCTACCGGACCTTTTACGATAACTATGAAAACCTGACCGCTTTCCTGCACTCCCACAGTTACACCGGCAACCCCCTCGGTTGTGCCGTGGCGCTGGCCAGTCTGGAGATCTTTCAACAGGACAATGTGATCGAGAACAACCGCAAACTGGCGCAGGTGATGGCGGAGGCAACCGCCCATCTGAACGATCACCCCCAAGTAGCCGAGGTACGTCAGCATGGCATGATCCTGGCCATCGAGATGGTCAAGGATAAAGCCAGAAAAACCCCCTACCCCTGGCAGGAACGTCGCGGATTGCGGGTTTACCAACATGCCCTCAGCCGAGGCGCCCTGCTGCGACCGTTGGGCAATGTCACTTACTTTATGCCGCCCTACGTCATCACGCCGGAGCAGATCCGGACACTGGCAACCATCGCGACCGAAGGCATCGACCTGGCGACTCGGGACTGACATGCAACAACACCGCATCTACACCCACCAGACCCTGCAGCCGGGGACCGCTCTGACCCTGGAAGAGGGGCCGGCCCGCCACCTGACCCAAGTGCTACGCTTGAAGTCCGGGGCGGAGATCATCCTGTTCAACGGCGACGGCCATGACTACAGCGCCCACTTGGATGAAGTCTCCCGGCGCCGCACCAGCGCCATCGTAGAACAACGCCTGGAGCCTGCCGAACCACCCGCCGCCCTGCTAATCCACCTGGCCATCGGTATCTCCAAGGGAGAGCGGATGGATTTCGCCATCCAAAAGGCGGTCGAGTTAGGCGTCACCGACATCACGCCGTTGATCACCGAACGTTGCATGGTACGCCTCCCCAGCGATCGCCAGGAGAAACGGCTGCAACACTGGCAACAGGTAATCATCGCCGCCTGTGAACAGTCGGGACGGCGCTATATACCGACACTCAACCCGGTGATGAGCTTGACCGACTGGCTCCCGTCACGCGCCACGCAGGGTGGCATCCTCTTGGATCACCGCGCCGAACATGCGCTTCATGAACTGGCAACGCCAGCGGATCAAGTGACCCTGCTAATCGGTCCGGAGGGCGGGCTGTCAGCGGAAGAACGCAAACTGGCGGCTGCCAATGGATTTAACGGCGTGCGTATGGGCCCACGGGTGATGCGTACCGAAACCGCACCCTTGGCCGCCATCGCCGCTATCCAGACCCTGTGGGGGGATTTTCGCTGATATAAACACCCCGAAGGGGACGGGCTACCATAGGAGTTGCCCCCACATACAGTCAAGGTCCCGGCAAGTCCATCTACCGCAATCAATGCAGTTTGTTTTTATTCACCACACCCTACAGCCGAATAGCATGTAGCGAGGACACAAAAGGCGTTCCTTACCGGGGCAACCCTACCGCGTAACCTCAGATCAACCGATCTTATAGATACCCAGCGAAGGCCCGGCAATCTCGGGAGGATCAAACACCGTATCGCCTTCTCCGTCGGCCGTCCCAAGATTTTTGAAGTCATACAGGGCTGCATCGGCCAAGTGCGAGGGCACCACGCTGGACAGAGCACTGAAGATGTTGGCGGTACGGCCCGGATACTGCTGTTCCCACTCCGCCAACATCTGTTTGATCTGTTTACGCTGCAGGTTTTCCTGGGAACCACAAAGGTTGCAGGGAATGATGGGGAATTCGCGGGTGCGGCTGTAGCGGGCGATATCCTTTTCGGCACAATAGGCGAGCGGACGGATCACTACGTGGCGGCCGTCGTCGGTATGCAGTTTTGGCGGCATCGCCTTCAGTTTGGAGCCGAAAAACATGTTCAGGAACAAGGTCTCAACGATATCGTCCCGGTGATGACCCAGTGCGATCTTGGTGATACCCATCTCACTGGCGACCCGATAGATGATCCCGCGACGTAGCCGCGAACAGAGTGAGCAGGTGGTTTTTCCCGCCGGAATCTTCTCCTGCACCACGGAGTAAGTATCTTCTTCCACGATACGGTACTCGACACCGAGCCGATCCAGATAAGCCGGCAACACCTCGGCAGGAAAGCCGGGCTGTTTCTGGTCCAGGTTCATCGCGATCAGCGTGAAATCGATCGGCGCCCGGGACTGGAGCGTGAGCAGAATATCCAGCAGGGTGTAGGAGTCCTTACCACCGCTGAGGCAGACCATCACCCGGTCCCCCTCCTCGATCATATTAAAGTCGCCGATCGCTTTACCGACCTCACGCTCCAGACGTTTTTTCAACTTATTGAAATTGTTGGAGCTTCGGGTCTTTTCCGTGGATTCTGACATGGGGACTTTCACAGCGGCAGGGGTAAAAACGGTGGATATTACACGCGGCGACTGAAAAAAAACAGGGCGGCGCCCATGCCGCCCATGCGTTTCGCTTCAGAGATGGAGGTCCGACAGGGCCGATTCCAACGCATCCAGATCCGGGATCAAGGCATCGACCCCATTGATCAGGACCCGGTTGACGACCATGGGGGTCGGCTGCGCATCGCCAGAATAGGGGGCGATTGACGCCTCGGTCACGCGTACCAAGTGGGGAGCCGAACGCAACAGGATACCGATATAGGGTATCTGGTCGTTACCATTCAGGGTATTACAGATAGCGACCCGGGCACGATGTCCGATTTCACCCCCATCTTGACCCAGCAAGCGTTCATAGGAGACCAACGGCAGCGCATGACTGCGCCAATTGAACGCCCCCAGAACCCAGTCCGGTGCGCTGTTGGTGACAGGATCCGGCGATTGGTAGCTCACCACCTCACAAACCGCGGCATTGGGCAGCAGCAATTGGCTCTCCTGCAGCGGTAACAATACACCCCTTACTTCGGCAGAGGTCCGGTTGCTCATCGCACCTCCTCATCGAGTACGGAATAGATATTGTCCAGCAGCTCACTCTCTTGATACGGCTTACCGAGGTAGCGTTTCACACCCAATTCCATAGCCAGGTTCCGGTGCTTATCGCCGGTACGTGAAGTGATCATGATGATCGGAATCTCCTTCAGCTCATCCGAATTACGCATATGCCGGGCCAGCTCATAGCCGTCCATTCTCGGCATCTCGATATCCAGCAGCATGATATCCGGGCGTTGTTCCTGCAGCATCGCCACCGCATCCACGCCATCCTTCGCGGTCAGCACATTCATACCGTGACGTTCCAGCAGGCGACCGGTTACTTTGCGTACGGTGATGGAATCATCCACCACCATCACGGTACGACCGACACCCGGCTCCGGCGCCGCCATATCGACGCGTGCCACCTCATGTTGCGGTGCCGCCGTCTGAGCCACATCCGAACGCACCAGTGCAGTCACATCCAGGATCAGCGCCACACGGCCATCGCCCAGGATAGTGCCGCCGGAGATCCAGCGTACGGTGGATACCTGCACACCGACCGATTTCACCACGATCTGGCGGTTACCCAACAACCCGTCAACCTGCATGGCTACGTGATGGTCACCCGCCCGTACCAGCAGCAGCGGGTACCACTTACGCTGATCCGAGAGATTGACCTGCCCCACATTGAGCATGTTCCCCATATAGCGGACCTGGTAATCCTGACCGGCGTAGCTGTACACCGACTGCCGACCGCTGTAACAGGCGTCGAGCTCCTGTCGGGAAACCCTTACCACACCCTCGACACTGCTGTGAGGGATGGCGTAGATCTCGCCACAGAGTTCCACCAGCAAGGCATCGGTGATAGCCAATGTCAGTGGCAGACGGATAATAAAGTTGGCACCCTGCCCCTTCTGGGAAGTGATATCCAGCGAGCCACCCAACTGTTTGACCTCGCTCACCACCACATCCAAGCCGACGCCACGCCCGGAGATTTGTGTCACTTCCTGGGCCGTACTGAATCCATGCTCCAACACGAATGGCAATACGTCGGAGTCCGAGACATCGGCCTTGGGATCGAGCAGGCCACTCTTGATCGCCTGCTCTCTGATCTTATTCATATTCACCCCGGCACCATCGTCCGAGATGACGATCTGCACGTCCGATCCCTCTCTGGATAGCTGCAAACGGATCTGGCCGGTTTCAGACTTACCTTTGCCGGCACGTTCGCCAGGGGTTTCGATGCCGTGGGCAATAGCATTACGCAGAATGTGCTCGAGGGGACCGATCATGCGTTCCAGGATACCGCGATCGATCTCGCTACCCGCTCCCTGAATCACCAGTTCGGCACGTTTATCGAGCTGATTACAGGTTTGCCGCACCACCCGGTGTAGACGCGGAACGATCTGAGAGAACGGCACCATGCGGGTACGCATCAGACCATCCTGCAGATCGGTGGTGATACGAGACTGCTGCAACAGCAGGGTATCCGTCTCCGACTGTAGCTCTTCCAGGAAATTGTTGATGTTGGACAGGTCGTTCACCGTCTCCATCAAGCTTCGGGAAACCTGCTGCATGGCGGAGAAACGATCGAGTTCTAGGGGATCAAATGAAGCATCGTGAGACGGTTCGTCACCCCGATCCTGCTCATACCGGAATAGGATCTGCGCCTCGGTTTCGATCTCCAACTGGCGCAGCTGCTCACGCAGACGGCTAATGGTCTGCTCCAGCTCCGACAGGTTAAAGCCCAGTTGCCCGTTCTGTTGTTCGATGCGGGTTCGGTAAATACTCACCTCACCGGCGTAGTTTACCAGTCGATCCAGCAGGTCGGATCGCACACGTACCTGCTCACGCTGGGCCCGCCCCGGCATTGACCCGGTTTCTTCGGCCGTCACGCTCATGGAGGCGCCGGAAATATCAGGCGCGTCAATTTCCGGCGATGGCTCAGCGACCGGGCCATCGGCGATTTCGATTTCGTTCGTCTCTTCCTCAAGCAGCGTGACATCGGCTTGATCGAGTCCATCCTCGATGGCTACCGTTTCCGCCTCAACGACTGGCGTTTCGTCTGCCATCTCAGCCGGCTGATCATCCGCCCCGTGTTCATAATCCGGCTCAGCCTCGGCGGAGGCAGCAGTCATCTCATCCGGCGCAGGCGCCGTCTCGGTCACCACGCTGAGTTCAGGTTCCGATTCGTTCTCTGGCTCGATCACGACAGGTGGACCGCCCGCCTTCAGCCACGACTCCATCTTTTGAACCAGATCTTCCGCCCCGCGTAACCGGGGGCCACCTGAGAGATCATCAATCTGTTCGGCCAGTCGATCCACCACTTCATGGGTGAGCGTGACCAGATCATCACCCGTGGTGACCTTCTCTTGATCGACAGCGGTTAACAGGGACTCGAAACCGTGGCTGAGATCGCCAATCGGCATCGCCCCGGCCAGACGTGCGCCACCCTTCAAGGTATGCAACGTACGCTGCAGCTCTTCCGATGCCTGCTTATCGCCGAGATCGAAGGCGACCGCCTGAAGTGTCTCCTCGAGAGATTCGAGCAGTTCCCGTGCCTCTTCCAGGAAGATGTCCACCAGCTCGGGATCACCCTCCAACTCCACCATTGCCGGTAAAGCACGGCTGATGACCTGTTCATCACCAACAGCCAGGGATTCTTCCACACCTTCAGGCGCTACCAGCTGTGCATCAGACAGCGCTTGATCATCCGGCCTTTCAGTAGACGGCTGTTCCTCGGTGTCCTCAATGACTTCCGGTAACTCGGCCGTCGCTTCGTTTTGCTCAGCCGAGCCCGCCATATCGACGCCGGGCGCTTCATCCGGTATCGGTTCCTGCTCCACCAGTTCGATCTGCTCTATACCGGTATCTGTAACCGGCTCATCGTCCTCCACGGGCTTGATGTCCGGAACCGGGTCCAGTTCGGCTTCCGTTCCCTCCGTCGCCGTTGACACCGTCTCGACGTCGACGTCGGTCTCTACCGGCGGGGGAGTGGCTTCCGCTGCAGAAGGTGCCGTATTCTCCACATCCGGCGCCGCTTCCACCGTGCGCCCGTAGGCATGGATATCCCCCACCAACTCCTGCCAATCCGGCAGTTGCGCGCCGGGTGCATTGATGACACCGAGGACATCGATGAACAGATCAACACTACGGCCGATCAACTCCAGTGCCGCCGGATCGGCATGCTTGCCAAGACCGTTGAGATCCGCCACCAGGGATTCCAGCGCCGTACTGACCTGGGCGATGGAATCGACCCCGGCCATCTCGGCACTGCCGTGCAGGGTATGCAGGGCCCGCACCAGTTCTTTGCCAATCCGACAGGCAACCGGGTTATTGCTGCAGGCCTCACGGAACTGGCTCAGCGTCTCGATATGGGTCCGCGACTCCGCTTCGAATATCTCCAGCAGCGTCTCATCCATGCTGATCGGCGCGGATTCCTCTGACACCTCAACATCGTCACTATCGACAACATCGATTTCAATTTCGGCTTCGGCTTCGGCTTCGGCTTCGGCTTCGGCTTCGGCTTCGGCTTCGGCTTCGGCAACATCAAATGGCTCTACCGACAATTCGTCAACCGCCTCTATCTCCGCTGACGGTTCTGGTGTCGCCGCTATCTCTTCTTGCTCATCTTCAGAGCTAAACGCCAATGACGCATCACTGGCGATCTCGTCTTCAAGAATATCCAGTTTGTCTTCGGCACTCTGCGGCGCTTCCGCTTCTTCGGCTGGCACCGTTTCAGTGGGTTCTGCCGCGGCGCGTCCCGGTTGCGCCAGCGCCTCCGCCCTGTCAATCAAAGGTTGGGTATCGACCGTGGCTGCCACCCCACTCTTTTGACACTCGATCAATGTCGGCAGTATCGCTACCGCGTCATTCAACAGCTGGATTACCGATGGTGACACTTCAATCGTTTCATCGATGACCCGATTCAGCAGGTTTTCAACTGCCCAGGCAAACTCACCGATGGTTTTGGCACCCACTAGCCGGCCACTGCCTTTTAGGGTGTGGAAAGAGCGGCGGAAAGTCGTGAGCGCATCCCGGTCATCGCGATTCTGGCACCAGCGTGGCAGATATTCCTGGATGACGGCCAGCTCCTCTTCCGACTCTTCAATGAAGATTTCAAGAATCTCGGCATCAATATCCTCCAGCGCGGGCTTATCCGCTGAAGGGGTATGGACTGGAGTTGGCTCCGGCTCGACGGTTAGGGAATCTTCCTCAACAGCGGACGCATCCGCTGCTTCAAGACCAACCGCTGCCAACGCCGGCTCATCCGCCTCGGCCACGATCGGTTCAGCATCTGGCTCGGCCGCTTCCGACTGCGCTTGCTCCGAGGTATCCGGAACATTAAGGCGCGCGAGAGCGTCCCGGGTCACATCGAGAATCTCCGGATGGATGCCACGGCCTTCTGTAACCGCCTCCATAAAGTACTCAATGCCGGTAACGGCATCGGCAAATGCATCCAAATCAGACGTACTGGGCACCCCTTTGTCACCAAGCAGGGTTTGCTCCACATAGTGATTCAGCCGTCCCATCAATACCGCCGCATCATTCAGCGTTAACACGCTGAATGCGCCGGCAATACCGTTAAAGCGTCGCGGCACATCCGCCAGTAAGGCTTTATTTTCCGGTGTCTCGATAAAGTTGATAATGGCCTCTTTGTTGCGGGCCATATCGATACCTGCCTCATGCATCACCGAGTCAACCAGCCGCTCAAATTCGCCCTCGGGGAGGCTGGATTGCACTTGATCACTCTGAGGTTGGGTGTAGCGCCTGACCACGGACAGGTTATTCAAAGAGGTTTCGATAAATAGGATATCACTGGCCATGGCCATGAGATCCTGATCATCGGGATAGCTGCCGGCGGCAACGATTTCGCCAATCTTGTCCGCCTGGCGCATGAGGCGTGAGCGCAACTCGCCTTGGCCCACCATACCGAGAGTATCGGCCAGTTTTTTCAACGGTTCCTGCTGGGCCTGCAGGCGGCTGAGATCCCCGCGCTTGCTGCGGATAAACAGGTCGAGCTGATCTTTGATGGCTGTCAGATCCGCACTGATTGCGCTACGCAATGAATCCAGCAGCTCTTTTCCAGGCGCGTGCAAATCGACTTGATCACTGCCCAGACCAGCCTGGCTAATCGGTCCGTGTGTCAGGTCAAACGCCTGCTTGACCTGAGCCACCAATGGATCGGAGGAATCCGCACAGGCGGTATAGTAGAGCAGATTCTTGATCAGATCATTGGAGGGAGAAGTGGCAACCGCTTGCTCGCCATCATCAATGATTCGCTTGATTTCCCGGTCGACCTTACCAACCAGCAGTTTAGTGGCAATACCGGAATCGAGGCTCTCGTCACGCAAGGCATTAACCACGGCCTGCGCCACCTCAAATAACCGCTTTACCTGATCCGTTCCGGCACGATCAGCCAGGTCCTGGAAGACCCCCGCGATACGCTCTAACCCACCCGCCACATCGGCGCCCCGATACCAGTCGAGCAGTGCCTTGTGGTACTTAAACCGAAGTTTTTTTGCAGTGGCCGGCAGTTCGGGATTGGCTTCCTGGGTGCCGTCGGCAGGCAAGAGTTTGCTTTCCAGGTCCGGGGCAAACAGCGCTACCTCTGACAACAGAGCGGCGTCTCGGGCTGCCCGCAGTTCATTCATCAGCGGTAGCAGTAGAATAGGGTTATCCGGTGAACCGGACTCAATCTTTTCCAGGTACTCAGGCAGTTGTGCCAACCCGACCATAAGCGCTTCGGCCGACTCTTTCCGCCGCTGCTCTCCGAGTGCCCCTAGTGCCTTGGCCACTCCCTCCATCTCTTCCGCCAGCATGGCGGCACCGTACAACTGCATCAGTTGCAAAGTACCCCGAACCTGATGCAGGCTGGCAATACAGCTCTCCAGTTCCGATTCCGGACCGGCTTCATCCACGTACGCCTCCAGCGCATGCCGAGCCGTCTCAAGAGATGAATCAAGTTCAACCCTGATCCATTTCAGCGCACTATGATCTTGGACATCACTCATACCAGGCCTTCATCTATGCCAGTGGTGGTTTATCTTTCCCGGCGTACGGTCGACATGCGTGCAGCGCTTGACCCTGCCATATCCGCCGCAAACCTGCCGGGGATATATAATGGCTTGATCTCTGCGACAGCCGACTGCAACACGACCTGATCCGGGTATCCGTTCATCCACGGCAAGTGTCCGTCAGTTGTATTCTGGGAGACGGAAACCGGCGACCGAACGTTGCAGTTCATCCGCCATATCCGCCAGGGCACCAATCGACGCAGCGGTCTGATTGGTACCATCCGATGTCTGGGTGGTGATCTCCTGGATGACACTCATGGTGTCATTCACTCGGGCCGCCTCTTCAGACTGCGTCTGTGCGGTGTCAGCCACACGCTGAATACGTTCGGAGATGTGATTCGATACACTCTCAATCTCTTTCAGCGCCTCACCGGCATCCTCTGCCAGCTGAGCACCCGACACCACTTCGGTGGTGGTCGCTTCCATGGAAGAGACCGCCTCATTGGTATCCGCCTGAATGGTCTTAACCAGCGCCTCAATCTGTTTGGTAGCGTTACCGGAACGTTCCGCAAGTCGCTGCACCTCGTCGGCAACCACGGCGAAACCACGACCGGCTTCACCCGCCATCGCCGCCTGCATGGCAGCATTCAACGCCAAGATGTTGGTCTGATCGGCGATGTCATCAATCAGCTCCACGATATCACCAATCTCCTGGGAACTTTCACCCAGTCGCTTGATTCGCTTGGAGGTTTCTTGAATCTGTTCGCGAATGGTATCCATGCCCTTAATGGTGCGACGCACGGTCTCGTTGCCCTTCGCCGCGATTTCAACCGAGTGCTGTGCCACCGTTGCAGATTCCGTTGCTTCCTGGGACATCTGGTCAATGGCGGAAGCCATTTGGTTGATGGCTGACGTCGCCGAGGTGATCTGATCGGCTTGGTGCTCACTCGCTTCCGCCAGATGCATGGCTGTGGCACGACTCTCCTGTGCCGACGTCGATACCTGCTCGGAGATTTCGTTAATGGTAGTTACCAGGCTGCGCAGCGCTTCGATAGCGTAGTTGATCGAGTCGGCGATGGCGCCGGTAACATCCTCGGTTACCGTCGCGGTTACCGTCAGGTCACCATCCGCCAAGTCGCCCATTTCATCCAGCAGTCGCAAAATAGCCTGCTGGTTTCGTTCGTTCAGCTGGCTACTCTCCACCTCACGACGCCGGGCCGTCAGCAACAAGGCATATCCGAGAGAGACCAGCATGGCAATAGCGATACCACCCAGCAATGCAATCAATACGGGGCCAGCCTTGACACCCATAATACTGATCAAGCCCGGGCTGTCACCGTAGGCCTCAACCAGCTTTTGCGTGGCGTCGTTCACCCGGTCAGACACGGCGGTAACCTGGCCGGCCGCTTCCAGTGCCGGCAGCACCGCAGGAACCGTCTCAATGATTTCGTCCGCATGATCGTTGATGGAACTGAACAGCATGGCGGCTTCACGCAGCTTCTGCACAATTTCAGGATTGGTAATCTTGGCGATCTTGAGAGAATCACTTCCCTCCAACATGCCGTCCAAGACACGACCCAGATGATCGGAATCACGACTGAACTGGTCGATGGCCGCGGCCGTGGCCTGGCCGCCCGCCAACACCTTGTTCACGTTTTTATCGATACGTTCAGACAGCATTAACTGCCGGGAGGCGATGGCTATCTGTGCAGGGTCCGCCTTGGTGGCAACCAGGTCACTGATCACCTGCTCGGAGAGCTCTTGCAGTTGCGGCATGAACTCGGTAATCACACCGATGAATTCCTGTACCGAGAGAATGGCGTCCCGGTTTGCCAAAATATCATCGGCATTCTGACGCAGTTCCAGCCAGGCACTCTCCACTTCACGTAACTGTGACTGCACCGGTTGGGGAGAGGCGGGCAGATTCACCGTCGGGTCACCTTGCTTCAACTCCGCCAGGATGCGCTCAAACTTGTCCCGGGCTTCACGTAACTGGCCGAATGCCGCCTGGTTACCCGCAGCGGCCGAGAGGGCGCTTTTGGCGATTTCCTGAGAGACCACTCGCTGCTCTTCAGATCGGATGATGTAGATTTCGTCATTCGCCGCCCACTTCGACACATTGGCGAATGCGAGCAGTGTTGCCAACAACGTGACCAGCAATCCGATGGATAAAATCAAAACCAGCTTATTTGAGGCAGCTCCACCGCCTGTTCTTTTGGTAGCCCTGGTATTCATTTAGTCTCTCTCCCGCAAGAGGCTTGTTCTTGTAAGGTTTCTGTTGCCACAAAAGACAAACGTTCACACACAGAAATCGCCTGAAAAAAAATCAGCCTGGAATCCGCGGATCTCAGGATCATAGTGAGGCCACCCTAAACTCAGTATTTTCTGCAAGCAGATGCATACTGAATACCGGCCTGATTGCGCCCTCTATCTGGTAGGCGCCCTGGACAAACTGCCTAATATACTCCGGTAGGATAGGGACGCTGGTGCGCTGTTCTTCAAGAAAATGTCGCATCCCTTGCACGTTTCCCACCAGCAAACCCGAATACAGCCCTTGATGATTGATCACCAGTACCCGGCTACGCCGTCCGATTACCACCGGGGCACCGCCAAGAAATTGCTGAAGATCGATAATCGGCAGCAAGTTGCCCCGAATATTCGCCATGCCGAGCAACCAGTCCTGGGTCCCTGGCACCTGGGTCAGCTCTTCCGGATAGTTGAGGATTTCCTTAACCTCCTGAAGCGGGGCAATTACACCCAATCCTGCAATACTGAACAGTACCCCTTCCCAATACTGCTGGACCTTATGCTTTGGCAGGCCCACCGCATTTTGGTGACTTCTGCTCTCGATGTTCTGCAGCAAGTGCAGCAGATCGGCCGATGTTGTTTCCGTCATGATAGCCAAATCAACCGGCAAGCACGGCCCTGATCTTGCCGAGCAGCTCCTCTGCCGCTACAGGCTTGACCACGTACTCCTTGGCTCCCTGTCTCAATCCCCATGCACGATCCGTTTCCTGGTCTTTGGTGGTTACCACGATAACCGGGATATCCTGAGTTTCCGGTAGCTTGCTGAGCTGGCGTGTCGCCTGGAAGCCGTTCAGCCCCGGCATGACCACGTCCATCAACACCAGATCGGGCTTGGATGTCTTTGCCGCCTCGACACCCGACTCACCGTCCGCGGCCGTAATCACTTTATAGCCACCACTTTCAACAATACCCTTAAGAATGTGCGTCTCCGTGGGGGAATCATCAACGATCAGAATAGTTGCATCCGTTGCAGCATCTTCTCCGGACTGTCCTGCACTGTTTTTCTTAAAAAAGCTTCTCATAATCTCATCTCTGCGGCTTTAATAGGATGTTGAATGTAACAACAACTGATCAGGCTGCCTTGCCAATGTGCTTGCGAATGGCACCTAGCAGCTCATCTTTGGTAAACGGTTTGGTCAGATACTCTTCAGAACCCACGATGCGGCCCCGGGCTCGGTCAAACAGGCCGTCCTTTGAAGAGAGCATGATCACCGGGGTTTTCTTGAATTCACTGTTGTGTTTGATCAGGGCACAGGTCTGATAGCCATCCAAACGCGGCATCATAATGTCCACAAATATGATGTCCGGATTTGTATCGGCGATGACTGACAGGGCTTCAAACCCATCGTTGGCCGTAAACACCTCGCAGCCCGCTTTTTTCAGCAAACTCTCGGCCGTTCTCCGAATTGTCTTGCTATCATCGATAACCATCACCTTTCGACCGGAGATATCGACATCGTCATTCATTAGCCAGCTTCCTCTGATTCGCACAACCCTTAACACGGGGGATACGTTGCGGTCCCTGCCGTAAAGTGTTCCTGCCACCTAACAATCCTCGCACCCACATTCTGATGCCTGGTTCAGTTCACCGTAGTCAGGCCAAACAGTTGCCACATCTGCATCCCGCCTCGGTAATATTTTATTTTTTCCGGGGGATAACCGACCGCCAGCAAGCCTTGAATGGCCCTTGGTGACTGACCGCATGCGGGGCCATTACACCAAAGAACCAGCTCCTTGCAGTTGCTAAAGTCCCATTTATCGGTCATCTGTTTCGCGTCCAAAACGCCCCACTGTTCCAATTTTTGCGTAAACTCGCCCACCGGTTCTCTTGGCTTGGCGCCGAACGAAATCAGCACCTTCGCCATTTCTGGGTCTTCGGCATCTTTACTCAAAACTGTAAAGGGAATGTTCACCGAACCAGGAATGGTGCCCTTGGCGTGCCATTCCGGGGTTCTCGCATCGATTATCATGCCTAAACCATCCCGCAATTGATCCTCCATAAAATGAAAAATCTCTATCTCGCCTATCGTCTCTACAGCCGGATCCACATCCATCGGCCTAATACAGAAGGGCGGACATTGCCGAATGGTTTTGGCAAAATAACCCCGAAGCTCAAAGTCCGGATCCTGCACCCGCTGCACCTTTACCGAACGTCCCTCATGCATGACATGGAGATAGGGTTTCCCCAGGTAGAGCGGTATCACCCCGCCCTCGGCTCCCACCTTCACTTCATCATTCGCACCGAACGCTTGCTGTCCTTGCGCCGCCACCAAGGCAACACAAACAGCCACAAAGGCCATTATTTTCCTCATTATTACCCCCAAGAGATCCGCTATCTGACGTAGCTTGTTTTTATTACTTCACTGTTGCATTCAGCTTAGCGTCCGGTAGACCCCTAACCTGAACCTTTTCTTCCGTTTTTTTGCTCTCAGCGATGCAGGAAACGATCCATTATCTTTTTTCTCAACTCAGAGATGGTCGCACCGGACTTGTACTCCTGATAAATCTCTTCCTGACTTCCAGGCGCCAGTTTGCCGTAAAACACTGCACTACCGGCATATTTTTCCTTCAGCTCACGCTCAAAATAGGCCCGAGAAAGCCTGCCGCCCGACGCCTCCGTCTCACCCACTGCCCCCCCGTCGACCTTGCCGGCCTCCTGATGCAACGCGCTCAAATAATCATCTTCCCCAGCAGCCATCACTGAGAACGAGATCACAAAACCGAAAATCACCAGGCAGAACCCGCACAGGACCGGGACAGCGCGGCCTGCTCCATATCGAATTAGCCACACTCTCATAACGCACCATACCTCCCAAACTGCACAAATCTTTAGATTCGCCAGCACGGCAAGGAGCCAAAAACAGCCCTGTAGTGCCCGGCCCGCTTCGTGTAATTAATATTATTGAGCCGTTATCGAATCTGATTTTTTCTAGTTACGACACTTTATTAGGATCACAACCTAAGAGAAAATAGCAACAGACTACCGCCACTGCAACCTCATAAAAGAAAAGTTGCAAGGCGGTCACCGACAAACCGGTATTCCTCAGGTATCATTGAAAAATGACTATTACACTCGGCGTTGTGATGGATCCCATCGACTCCATCAACATCAAGAAGGACAGCACATTCGCCATGCTCCTGGAAGCCCAGCGTCGGGGCTGGAACCTGCGTTACATGGAACAGCCGGACCTCTTCCTGGAAAACGACCGCGCTGGCGCCCGGGTACGTAACCTGCTCGTCGAGGAAAACCCTCAGGGCTGGTTTCGTTTCAGCGGTGAGGAAACCATTCCACTGGATGAACTCGATGTTATCCTGATGCGCAAAGACCCACCGTTCGACATGGACTATATCTATACCACCTATCTACTTGAAAAGGCCGAAGAGCGAGGGGTACTCATCGTCAATCACCCCGCCAGCCTGCGTGACTGCAACGAAAAGTTGTTCACCGCCTGGTTTCCCCAGTGCTGCACCCCCACCCTGGTCACCAGCAATCGGGAACGGATTCTCAGCTTTATGGAACAGCAGAAAGATATCATCCTCAAACCGCTGGATGGGATGGGGGGCAGCTCGATCTTCCGGATTCGCCAGGGCGATCCCAATGCCAACGTCATCATCGAGACGCTCACCCAGCATGGCAAGCGACTGAGCATGGCACAGCGTTTTGTGCCGGAGATCAGTCAGGGTGACAAGCGCATTTTAATGGTGGATGGAGAACCTGTACCCTACGCCTTGGCGCGCATCCCGAAACCCGGTGAGACCCGGGGCAATCTGGCAGCCGGCGGTACCGGCCAGGGTATTCCACTGTCAGAGCAGGATCGCTGGATCGCACTACAGGTTGGCCCCAGCCTGCGGCAACGCGGCATTCTGTTTGCCGGGCTGGATGTAATCGGTGACTACCTGACGGAAATCAACGTCACCAGTCCGACCTGCATCCGGGAACTGGATAGTCAATTCGGCCTCAATATCAGCGCCCAACTGATGGATAGTATTGAAGAGAAACTGGCATCATGAAGTATCTCAAGACCGCAGTTTGTCTGGCGTTGACGCTGTTCCTGACCGCCTGTGACACCACGCCGCCCCTGTTCAAGGGCAAATTTCTCGCCTTCGGCACACTGGTGGACATTACCATCGTCGGTGTATCACAGCAGGACGCGCAGGCGGCAACGGACATCATTGAAGATGACTTCAAGCGCATGCACCACTCCTGGCACGCTTGGGACCCGGGCCCGTTGGGCCGGGTAAATCGACTGATCGAAACGGGCGAAACCTTCTCTATCCCTCCTTCCGTGCTGCCGCTGCTTAAGCGCGGCATCGATCTGTCGGAAAAGAGTGACAGTCTGTTCAATCCAGCCATCGGTCAGCTGATTGATGCCTGGGGCTTCCACAACAACGATCCAAGCGGACATCGGCCACCACCCCAGGAGACGATTGACCGCTTATTGACCGCAGCGCCAAAGATGAGCGATCTGCATATCGACGGCATCCAGATGCGCAGCACCAATCCCACCGTCAAACTCGATTTCGGCGCCTTCGGCAAGGGCTATGGGATTGATCTGGCGGTAGACCACCTGAAAGAGCTGGGCATTCACAACGCCATTTTGAATGCCGGGGGCGATTTGCGGGCGATCGGCAGTCGCAATGGCGAACCCTGGCGTATTGCTATCCGCCATCCCAGCGGCGAGGGGGTGCTGGGACTTATCCTGACCGAGGGTAACGAAAGCATCTTCACCTCGGGTGACTACGAACGGAATTTCACCTGGGAAGGCAAACGTTATCATCATATTATTGATCCGCGTACCGGCTATCCAGCGGTCGGTACAACCTCGGTAACGGTCATAGACGATGACGCCACCACGGCGGATGCGGCGGCAACAGCGCTATTTATTGCCGGACCGTCACGCTGGTATGAAATTGCCAAGCGCATGGGAGTGGGTTATGTGTTGCTGGTGGATACGGAGGGAACTATCCATATGAATCCTGCCATGCAATCCAAGGTGGAACTGACTGACAAAAGCTTTCAGATCAAACTCAGTCCACCGCTGAACCCAAATTTAAAGCGTTAATCGACCCTGGCATGATGAAACGCGCCGGCATGACGACATCGATTGATCGACTGGGTTTGACACTATTTGTGGCCGTCACCCTGCATGCCATGGCTATCCTGGGCATCAGCTTTACCCTTGAGTCACCGGCCAAGCCCCCCACACCGGATCGCACACTGGAAATCATGGTGGTGCAGCATCCGAAAAAGGCCGACCTGAAAAAGCCCCCAGAGAAAGCCGATTTTCTTGCCCAAACCAGCCAGCTAGGGGGTGGCGAACAAAAAGAAAAGGTTCGCACCAAAACCGAGGTAACGCCGCCGACGCCTCCGCAACGGCCGGAGCCGATCCAGGCAACCCTACCCATGCCGCCGACTACCGCGAAGACGGCAGCCCAAAAGCCGAAGAAGGTGATTACCACGCAGCAGCCGGCAAAACAGAAGATCGAGACGGCCCCGGAGAGACAGCCGCAGAAACCGGAACAGCGAAAGGTAACCGCCGCTCAGCTGCTGGCAAGCACCACCCGGGAGATCAACCGGCTCACCGCCGAACTGGACAAAAAAACCAAGGCGTATGCCAAGCGCCCCCGGCGCAAGACCCTCTCGGCCAGCACCCAGGAGTACAAATACGCCAGCTATCTGGACGCCTGGCGGCGTAAGGTTGAGCGGGTAGGCAATCTAAATTATCCGGACGAGGCAAAGCGGCGCAAGCTGTATGGCAACCTGGTGCTGCATGTCGCGATCCGCCCGGACGGCAGTGTCAAATCGATTAATGTACGTACCTCTTCGGGCCATAAACTGCTGGATGACGCCGCGATCAGGATTGTCAAACTCTCTGCACCTTTTGCTCCCTTCCCGGCCGAGATCAGAAAGGAGACCGACATCCTCGATATCATACGCACCTGGCAGTTTCGCAATAACGATCAGCTTTTCTCAAAATAGATCGGCCTGACGGTTGCGGAGCTATCCCCCTCATCCGATACTATATAACTATGAGCAACCCCGTATCCCTGACCAACCAGTTCCTTATCGCCATGCCAGGACTGGCCGATGCCAACTTTCATCACACCGTGACCTATCTCTGCCAGCATGGTGCAGAAGGTGCCATGGGCATCGTCATCAACCGCCCCTCCGGATTAAGGCTTAACGACATTCTTGATCAACTGGATATCAGCGATAGCAGCCTGCCCTGCGCTGAACAGCCGATCTATATCGGCGGCCCGGTACAGACCGACCGGGGCTTCGTATTGCACACCACGGGGGGCGAGTGGGACTCCACCCTACAGATCACCCCGACCATCAGCATCACCACTTCTCGGGATATTCTTGACGCCATTGCCCGGGGCAAGGGACCGCAAAAGACCCTCATTGCCCTGGGTTATGCGGGCTGGGGCGTGGGTCAGTTGGAAGATGAAATGAGCGCCAATGCCTGGTTGAATGGCCCGGCGCCGGAGCAGGTGCTGTTTGATTTGCCGGCCGAAGCACGCTGGGAAGCGGCGGCCAAGGCCCTCGGCATAGACCTGAACCTGCTATCGGGTGAAGCCGGACATGCCTAGAGACGGGTTACCGTTAACGCCACACTGCCCTGACCGGGTTAGCCAAACACCGCCCGCTTGCCACCCCGCCGGGTGGTACGGGTTCGGCGGCAGCCTGCTCCCTGTCGACCGTATTCGACGCTGATCTGCCAGCGAAAAATGGGTACACTACTGGGCTTTGACTACGGCACCGCCAAGATCGGCATCGCCGTCGGGCAGACAGAGACCGGCACCGCCAATCCGCTGGTCACCTTACGGGCCATTCAGCAGAAGCCGGACTGGAAGCGGATCAGCCGATTGATCGAAGAGTGGCTGCCGGAGGCGTTGGTAGTGGGCCTTCCCTACGATATGGATGACAGCGAGACTGAAATCGCGCCGCTCGCGCGCCGCTTCGCCCGGCAACTGGAAGGTCGCTATCGACTCCCCGTATACCTGGCTGACGAGCGACTGACTTCGCAAATAGCCCGTCAGGAGCGGGGCCGTGGAATGAAAAAATACGATGAACTTGATGCTATTGCAGCAAAACTGATCCTGGAAACCTGGTTAAGTGAAAGACGATAAAATCTATATGCAGGCCGAAGCGATTGATGGGCTGATCGGCGAAATGGTACAAGCCATCAAAACCCGCCTGGAAGTTCAACAGGCCAAGGATCCGGTGATGATCGGCATCCACACCGGTGGTGTCTGGCTGGCGGAACGACTACACAAGCTGCTGGAAATCAAGCAACCGCTCGGCACCCTGGACATCTCGTTCTACCGTGACGACTTCACGCGTATCGGCATGAACCCCAAGGTTAAACCGTCCCAAATCCCGTTCGAGGTCGAAGACCGCCACATTATCCTGGTGGATGACGTACTGCAGACCGGCCGCACCATCCGCGCGGCCATGAATGAAATCTTCGACTACGGGCGCCCGGCCTCCATCCTCCTCGCCACCCTGGTGGAGCGCAGTGGCCGTGAGCTGCCGATTCAACCCAGCGTGGTAGGCGTACGCCCGCCGCTGACCCACGAACAACAGATAACGTTGACCGGACCGAAACCGCTCAACCTGATTATCGGCACCTCTAAACAGGAGACCAGGGGAACATCGTGAGCAAGCCCAATATCCAACTCGACAATCAAGGCCGACTCAAGCATTTCCTCACCATCGACGGACTCAAACGGGAGATGTTGACCGAGATACTCGATACCGCCGAGTCCTTTACCGGGGTATCGGAACGGGTGGTCAAAAAGGTACCGTTACTGCGCGGCAAAACCATCTGCAATCTGTTCTTCGAAAACAGCACTCGCACCCGCACTACCTTCGAGGTCGCCGCCAAGCGCCTCTCGGCGGACGTGCTCAACCTGAATGTCAGCACCTCCTCGACCACCAAGGGTGAAACCTTGCTGGACACCCTGCGCAATCTCGAAGCAATGCACGTGGATATGTTCGTGATCCGCCACTCGGACAGCGGTGCGGCACACTTTTTCGCCACCCATGCTGCCCCCCATATCAGCGTCATCAACGCCGGCGACGGCCAACACGCCCACCCCACCCAGGCGATGCTCGATATGTTCACCATTCGGCGACACAAGGGGGAATTTACCGGCCTGCGGGTTGCCATTGTCGGAGATATTCTCCATTCACGTGTAGCCCGTTCACAGATTCTGGCCCTGAATACCCTAGGAACGTCCGAAGTCCGCGTGATCGCCCCGCGCACCCTGCTACCGCCCGACCCCCGCACCCTGGGGGTACACATCTTCCACGACCTGGAAGAAGGTATCCGGGACGTGGATGTGGTGATCATGCTGCGCCTACAGAAAGAGCGCATGACCGGGGCGCTGTTGCCCAGTGAACACGAATATTTCCAGCTCTACGGGCTGACCGAAAAACGACTCAAAGCGGCCAAACCGGACGCCATCGTGATGCACCCCGGCCCGATCAACCGTGGGGTCGAAATGGATTCCCAGGTGGCCGACGGACCACGCTCGGTCATCCTGCAACAAGTGAGTTTCGGCATCGCCGTCCGCATGGCGGTGATGTCCATGACCATGGGCACCCAGGCCCAGGGAGCGGCCGCACGATGAATGCCTCGAACAGCACCCGAATTACCGGCGGCCGGCTTATCGACCCGGCCAACCAGATCGACCAAGTCACCGATCTGTATATCCACAACGGGAAGATCGTAGCCATCGGCGACTGTCCAGAGGGTTTTAGCGCACAACAGACGATCGACGCCAGCGGCCGGATCGTCTGCCCAGGACTGGTAGACCTGAGTGCACGCCTGCGGGAACCGGGGCAAGAACATATCGCCACCATTGCCAGCGAAACCGCCGTTGCCGTCAAGTCCGGCATCACCACCCTCTGCTGCCCGCCGGACACCGACCCGGTCATCGACACCCCCGCTGTGGTCACCCTGCTGTTGCGGCGAGCCAAACGGGCGGCCCGTGCCAGAGTACTGCCGATCGGCGCCATGACCCAACAGCTGGCCGGTGAATACCTGAGTGAGATGGTGGCCCTGAAGCGGGCGGGCTGCATCGCCATGAGCAACGGCTATGCGCCGTTGGCCAATACCCTGGTGGAACGACGCGCGCTGGAGTATGCCGCCACCTTCGGCATTACCGCTATCCTGCGCCCGGAAGACCGCCATCTGCGTAATAACGGCTATGCTCACGAAGGCCCCGTCAGCGCCCGCCTGGGGCTACCGGGCATTCCCGAGGCCGCCGAATCGGTTGCGGTCGCCCGGGATCTCGCCCTGGCCGAACATACCGGCTGCCGCATCCACTTCCACCTGCTCTCCAGCGGCACCGCAGCGCGCATGATCGAGCAGGCGCAGCAGCAGCGCCTACAGGTATCGGCCAATGTAGCCGCCCACCAGTTACACCTGACCGAAATGGATATCGAGGATTTCGACAGCAATTGCCACCTGAATCCACCCCTGCGCAGCCTCGCCGACCGGGATGCCCTGCGGGCGGCACTGGCCAAAGGGGTCATCGGTGCTATCTGCTCGGACCATCAACCGTTGAAAGCCGACGCCAAAGAGGCCCCCTTCCCCTCCACCACAACCGGCATGGCCGGCTTGCAGACGCTGCTGCCGTTGACCCTGAAACTGGTGGATGAGGGTGTGCTCAGCCTTTCCGAGGCGATCGCCCGCGTCACCTGTGGACCGGCGGATATGCTGGATCTCCCCTACGGCCGCCTCAACCCGGGCAGCAGCGCAGATATCTGCATCTATGACCCAAACAGACATTGGGTGCTCAAGCGGGAAGAGATGCCCAGTTCGGGGCGCAACACCCCCTTTATCGGCTGGGAGTTCCAGGGTCAGGTAACCCATACCCTATTTGAGGGTCGCCTCGTATTTCAATCAGAAAGTTCAACCCAGGCCTGAGCCAACACATGACCAACAACAAACCCCATCGTGACACTCTCTTCCTGGAAGAGGCCGAAATACTCTCCCACCAGGCATTTGAAGGCGACCAGTATATTCTCCGGCTCCAGGCTCCCCGCTGTGCCGAGAAGGCGCTGCCAGGCAGCTTTGTGCACATTCAATGTGATAGTTCCAGACCCCTGCGTCGACCGATATCTATCATGCGTACATCGGCCCAACAGGGTTGGGTGGAGCTACTCTACAAAGCGGTGGGGGAAGGCACCCGCCTGCTGGCACAGCGCAAGACGGGGGAATCGCTCAGCCTGCTCGGCCCCATCGGCGTGCCGTTCAAGCTTAACCCGGAGCGTCCCCGTCCGCTGCTCATCGGCGGCGGTGTCGGTATGCCCCCGATGGTTTTTATTGCGCAGTCGCTGGCCGGGAAGCGCGAATTCCGGCCCCTGGTTATCCTCGGTTCCGAAGTGCCCTTCCCGTTCAAACCGCAACCCTCCACTCTGTTGATGCCGGAGATGCCGGACGGCGTAATAGCCAGCATGCCGCTGCTGGATGACTGGCTGATCCCAAGCCGACTGGCCAGCTTGCAAGGTTTCCCGGGCTGCTATGAAGGCTATGTGACGGAGCTGGCCCGCCACTGGCTCCAGTCGCTACCTGCCGAGGAGCTGTCCCAGGTGGAGATCTTCTCTTGCGGTCCCCATCCGATGTTGGAAGGGGTGGCCCGACTGGCGGACGAATTTAATCTGCCTTGCCAGGTGTCACTGGAAGAGTTCATGGCCTGTGGTGTAGGCGGCTGTGCCGGTTGTGTGGTTGAGGTACAAACCGATCAAGGCCCCGCCATGAAGCGGGTCTGCGTGGATGGGCCGGTATTTGACTCACGGAAGGTATTCCCCGCCTGACACACCGCGGCTTAAAAACTCATCGTAACCGCAGAAAACGCCAAGATAAGTCATATGCGTTCCCACGCTGAGCGTGGGAACGAGGGGTCGGTTGGGGTGAGCACGCTTTTGTGCCCACTCGGAAGCCTAGATATCTTCCTCATCAATCAGTGAGACCGTATTCATTCTGGCCGCGTAACGTTCAGCGTCCCCCCCACCCAGTTTGATCATCAGCCGCACCTCATTGGCCGAATCGGCATACAAAATAGCGTCTTCGTAGGTGATCTCGCCCTCGGTGTAGAGCTGGTAGAGTGCCTGATCGAAGGTGATCATACCTTGCTCCGTGGAACGTTTCATCAGCTCCTTCAGCTTATGTATCTCACCCTTGCGAATCAGATCGGAAGCCAGCGGAGTATTGATCAGGATCTCCACCACCGGTCGTCGACTCTTGCCATCCGGACGCCGAATCAGCTGCTGCGCAATGACGGCACGCAGATTCAGTGATAGGTCCATGAACACCTGGTCACGGCGATCTTCCGGGAAAAAGTTGATGATCCGATCCAGCGCCTGATTGGCATTGTTGGCGTGCAGGGTGGAGAGTACCAGATGACCGGTTTCGGCAAAGGCGATGGCATGCTCCATGGTTTCCCGGGTACGGATTTCGCCGATCAGGATGACATCCGGCGCCTGGCGCAGGGTATTCTTCAGCGCCACTTCATAGGATTCAGTATCGATGCCCACTTCGCGCTGGGTGATGATACAGCCATCGTGATTATGAATAAACTCGATCGGATCCTCGATGGTGATGATATGACCGGAGCTGTTGCGATTCCGATAACCCACCAGGGAAGCCAGCGAGGTGGATTTGCCGGTCCCCGTGGCCCCGACAAAAAACACGATACCGCGCTTGGCCAGCGCCAACTCTTTTAATACCGGGGGTAACAACAGATCCTGAATCTCCGGGATTCGCGTTTCGATACGCCTCAGCACCATTCCCACGGCATCCCGTTGCACGAAGGCGCTGACCCGAAAACGGCCGGCACCCTTGGAACTGACCGCAAAGTTGCACTCGTTGGTCTGGGAAAACTCTTCACGCTGAGCCGGCGACATAATGCTCATCACCAGTTCCCGGGACTGGTCATCGCTAAATTTGCTTTTGGCGACAGGCATAATGCGGCCGTTAACCTTGATGCAGGGCGGCATCCCCGCTGTGACAAAGAGGTCGGAGGCCTTCTTTTGGGCCATCAGGTTCAAAATCGCATTAAAATCCACTTTATCCTCGCTGCCGATTGATATCGGCTCCATCATTCACGAATGCATCAATTAACCGCTGAATATCTCTTTATTCATCGCCTTGGAGCGGGCATCCAAGCGACTGATCATGCCTTTTTTCACCAGTTCCTGCAGATGCTGATCCAGCGTCTGCATGCCGTGGGCCTGGCCGGTCTGGATCGCCGAGTACATCTGCGCCACTTTGTCTTCGCGGATCAGGTTACGAATGGCCGGAGTACCGACCATAATCTCCCACGCCGCGGTACGCCCACCCCCGACTTTCTTTAACAGGGTCTGGGCGATAACCGAACGTAGCGATTCGGACAACATGGAACGGACCATGGATTTTTCGCCGGCCGGAAACACGTCGATGATGCGGTCGATCGTCTTGGCGGCGGAACTGGTATGCAGGGTGCCGAAGACCAGATGTCCGGTCTCGGCCGCCGTCAATGCCAGGCGGATGGTTTCCAGGTCACGCAACTCACCCACCAGGATGATATCCGGATCTTCACGCAACGCCGAACGCAACGCCTCGGAAAAGCCCAGGGTATCCCGATGTACCTCGCGCTGGTTGATCAAACACTTTTTACTGGTATGCACAAACTCAATCGGGTCCTCGATGGTGAGAATGTGGGCATACTCCGTATCATTCTTGTAATCCATCATCGCGGCCAGCGTAGTGGATTTGCCCGACCCGGTCGGACCGGTCACCAGTACCAGCCCCCGGGGAACATTAACAATGTCCTTGAAGGTTTCAGGACACCCCAGATCTTCCAGGGTCAGCACTTTGGAGGGAATGGTACGAAAAACCGCCGATGCACCGCGATCCTGATTGAAGGCGTTGACACGAAAACGGGCCAGACCGGGAATCTCGAACGAGAAATCGGTCTCCAAAAACTCCTCGTAGTCCTTACGCTGCTTGTCGTTCATGATGTCGTAGACCAGACCATGAACGATTTTATGATCCAGTGCCGGCACATTGATGCGGCGAATATCCCCATCTACCCGAATCATCGGCGGCAATCCCGCCGAAATGTGCAAGTCCGAAGCCTCATGCTTGACGCTGAAGGCAAGCAGCTCAGCAATATCCATACACCCCGTCTCCCGTCATTCTGTTATCTGTATGGCACCCGTTTTCCGCTATCCCAGGCGCCTCCGCTTAGGGATTAGCGACCGCTATTGGGGAAACTGGCGTTTTTTTGTTTTAATACCCGGACTGCAACCGCACTCCGCGCTCACTCTACTTATTATAGACACACAGGCTGATCAAGATCATGTCCCCAATCCAGACCCGCCTCGAAGCGGTCCAACAGCAGATCCAGCAGGCAGAAGAGAAGTACCGTCGCGTCAGCGGATCGGTGCAACTGCTGGCCGTCAGCAAGACCCGTCCGGCCCAGGATATACTTCAAGCCGTTGCAGCGGGACAACGCCGCTTTGGCGAAAGTTACATACAGGAAGCGCTCGATAAAATCGAACAGCTCAGGGACAGCAATCTTGAGTGGCACTTCATTGGCAGGATACAGGGAAACAAGACCCGCGCCATAGCGGAAAACTTCGACTGGGTTCACAGTATCGACAGTCTGCGCCATATCAAACGTCTCAACGACCAACGCCCGACACAGCTGCCGCCCCTGAAAATCTGCCTGCAGATTAAAATCGATGATGAAGAGAGCAAGGCGGGCATGTCGATCGACGACGCCAGGCAACTGATCAAGCAGATGCCAAGCTTCCCAAGGCTGTCGCTGCAGGGGCTGATGACACTTCCGGCACCCTCTGAAACAGTGGAAGCGCAGCGGCGACCGTTCAGGTTACTGCGACAACTGCGTGACGAACTGGCGACTGAGACACTGCCGCTGGAGACACTCTCCATGGGCATGACGGATGACCTGGAAGCCGCTATCGCGGAGGGCTCAACGCTGGTACGTATAGGTACAGCTATATTTGGTCCGAGAAACTATGCTTAGGGAAGCCCTGATTAAAGCCATCCCTGGCTTTATCAGCGCACGAAAACAAAAAATGCGATTTTTCGTTTTCTTCATTTTCAATGGCTTACAGCCACCAAAACTGGCAGCACATCCCTGTACTACCAGAACCTCTGAATTAATCAGGGGTTCCTTAGACTTTGATTAGGAGCGATACCGAATCGGGATATATCAGCCGATCCGAATGCGCTAGGATATAGCCCCAGCCCATGGGGCTCACTCAAACAAGACATACAACCACTATGAGCGATACGAGCAGCAAGACCCTCACATTTATCGGTGCCGGTAACATGGCAACCAGTCTCATTGGCGGCCTGGTCGCCGATGGTTACGATCCCAAAAAAATCATCGCTAGCGATCCTGACAGCGGCAAACTGGCCGACCTTTCGGCGCGTTTCGGCATTCAGTCCGGCACCGACAATATCGACGCCATACGCCAGGCGGATGTGGTTGTGTTGGCGGTAAAACCACAAGCGCTCGAACAGCTTTGCCGCGACATACAAGCAGCCGTACAGCAACGCCACCCCCTGGTGGTTTCGATCGCCGCCGGTATTCGCGAAGCAGATATGCAAGCCTGGCTGGGGGGCGACATCGCGCTGGTACGTACCATGCCCAACACCCCGGCCATGCTGCAGGCGGGTGCCACCGTGCTCCATGCCGGAAGCGGCGTAACCGCCGCGCAAAGGGATTTGGCGGAATCGATTTTACGGGCGGTAGGCTTGACCCGTTGGGTCGACAACGAAGCCTTGATGGACATTGCCACCGCCCTATCCGGTAGTGGCCCGGCTTATTTTTTCCTGGTCATGGAAGCGATGGAGACAGCCGCCATCAGCAACGGCCTGGCCGCTGACACGGCCCGCCTGCTGACCATACAGACAGCCCTTGGCGCCGCCCGCATGGCCATAGAGAGCAGTGACGGCCCGGCTACCCTGAGACAAAAGGTCACCTCACCTGGTGGCACCACCGAACGGGCCCTGTCGATATTGGAACAGGGCAAACTCCGGGAGCTGTTCGGGGAGGCCATCGGCGGCGCCTGTGAACGCTCCAAAGAGCTGTCTGAAATGCTGGGGAATCACTGATGGGGAGCAATTACCTGACGGATCCCCTGGCGTTCCTGATCCAGGTAATCTTTGACCTGATGATCCTGGTGGTGATGCTTCGCTTCATTCTGCAACTGGTGCGGGCGGATTTCTACAACCCGATCTCCCAGTTTACCGTCAAGATGACCACCCCGCTGCTGCGCCCGCTACGGCGGGTTATCCCCGGTATCGGCGGTATCGACGTCGCCTCTATCATACTGATGTTCTTGCTTAAAACCCTCGAACTGACGCTGATCATGCTGGTTTCCGGCAAAGGCATGCAACCCCTGGCCGCCATGGCCTTCGCCATCCCCGAGCTGATCAGCTTGACCATCAATTTTTTCCTGTTCGCCATCCTCATCCAGGTGATACTCAGCTGGGTCAATCCGGGCCACTACAATCCCGCTAGCGCCTTGATCTACAGCATCACTGCCCCCTTGCTGCGGCCGGCCCAACGCTTGATTCCCCCGATCGGCGGCATTGATCTTTCACCCATGGCGGTGCTGGTGGGATTGCAACTGTTGAAGATGCTGTTGATCCCCCCGCTTCAGATGCTCACGACTAGCCTGTTGCTCTGACGATGGACCGGTATGACCTCGAGTACTGATTGGTACCGCTGGGAGGGGGAAGACCTGTTGCTGCAACTTCGGGTCCAACCGAGGGCCAGTAAGGACCAGTTCGTGGGGCCCTACGGTGACCAATACAAGGTGCGCATTACCGCCCCGCCGGTCGAAGGCAAGGCCAATGCACATCTGCAGCGATTTCTTGCCAAAGCCTTTGGCGTGGGCCGGGATCAGGTCAGCCTGATTAGCGGCGACAGCTGTAAAAACAAGGGATTTCGTATCCACCGACCGCAGAAATTCCCAATCTCCCTCACAAAACCGTCATAAAGATTAGCGGTTTATCTGTATTTTCAATGCAGTAGCCGTGAAACTGCCTATAATTTCTCGAAACTTCAGGCGACCCTGTAGTAAGATCGGCCAATGCAACAGAAGGAGCATCCTGTGGAGCGATCGCAACTGGAAACACAGTTGAAGGCTTACGAGCAGTGGAAGGCGGACATTATTCGTACGGTCAAGCTCTACTACAGTTGGCTGAGCAAGCACCGCTTGGCGACGGATGAGAGTGAGAAACGCATCCGTGACTGCCTGTCGTCACTCTATAGCGATCGACTCACCATCGCCTTCGTGGCGGAGTTTTCCCGCGGCAAGACTGAGCTGATCAACGCCATTTTCTTCTCCGACTTCGGGCGTCGTCTGCTCCCCTCCACGGCCGGTCGCACCACCATGTGTCCGACCGAGCTGTTCTACGACCAGCAGGCCGACCAAGCCTACGTGCGGTTGTTGCCGATTGAGACCCGACTGCAGGATACCAGCATCCGTGACCTGAAACGCAAACCGGCGCTCTGGGTGACTTACCCGCTGGATCTGGAATCGGCGGACCAGGTCGAGGATTGCCTGCAAGAGGTGATCAAAACCCGTAAAGTAACCCTGGCCGAAGCGGTGCGTCTGGGCATGTATGATCCGCAGCAGCACCCCAACCAGAGCCGACCACCCGACTTTGTCGAAATCCCCAAATGGCGTCATGCCCTGATCAGTTTCCCCCATCCGCTGTTGAAGCAGGGTCTGACCATCCTCGATACGCCGGGACTGAACGCCCTGGGCAGCGAACCGGAGCTAACGTTAAAAATGCTCCCCTCCGCCCAGGCGGTACTATTCGTGTTAGCCGCCGATGCCGGCGTCACCCGCAGCGACCTGGAGATGTGGCAAAACCATATCAAGGGCTTTCAGCGTAGCCGTCAGCGCGGCCTGATCGTGGTCCTGAACAAGATCGATACCCTTTGGGATGAGCTGCAGGATGCGACCAGCATCGATAACGCTATCAATCGCCAGTGCAATCACACCGCCCAAATACTGGGAGTGAATCGCAAGGCGATTTTTCCAGTATCGGCCCATAAAGGCCTGTTGGGCAAGATCAAGGGTGATGACAATCTGATGGAGCAGAGTCATCTGCTGAAACTGGAGCACTATCTCTCCAACGACATCCTCGATTCACGCCAAGAGATCATAAAGGATACGGTAACGGCGGAAATCAGCCAGATGGTTGAAAATACCCGCGGAATCGTCGCGACCAAGTTGAACGGCATCCAGTCACAGCTTGATGAGCTGCGCCAACTGAGCGGCAAAAGCCAGGACATGATCGAGCACATGATGACCAAGACCCGCACCGAGCAGGCGGACTACATGCGCAACGTCAACAGCTTTCAGGCCAGCCGCAAAATCCTGAAGGATCAAGCCAACACCCTACGGGATGCACTGGATCTGAAGAAACTGGAGCGTTCTATTACCGCCACCCATAACGCCATGGCGGATAACTGGACCACCCTCGGCCTCAAATCGAGCATGCGCTCTCTGTTCGATGACATGCGCGGCAATATGCAGATAGTGGTAGATCAGAGCGAACAGGCACGCAAGCTGATCCGCAGCATCTATCGGCGCTTCCAGAATGAGCACGGGTTTTCCGTAGTCCAGCCAAAGATGTTCTCCATCATGCGCTACCGGGTTGAACTGGAGATGCTCTATCAAGAGGCGGAAATCTTCCGTAAAAGTCCGGTTACCGCCATGACCGAGAAACACTTCGTGGTGAAGCGCTTCTTTGTCGCCATGGTCAGTCGGGCCAGGGACATCTTCTTCCAAGCCAGGCAAGAGGTGGACTCCTGGCTCAGCACCGCCCTGGAGCCCCTTACCTTCCAGATCCGTGAACACAAGGAACAGATGGAACGTCGCCTGTTGGATCTGCAGAAAATCAGCCGCTCCCGGGACACGCTGGAGTCGCGGGTAACAGAACTGGAGAATCAGCACAACGCGGTAGCCAAGCAGTTGACGATCTTGCGCAACATTCACAACACGCTCAACACCAGTTACCCGGTTGCCAAAACAACACGCCCCAAACCGAAACTGGTCTCGGCCAGAAAGAGCGCCGGTTAGCGGATCACCCTCACACCCTTAAGCGGAAACAAAGGCGACACGGGCATTTTCACAATAGGGGCTTTGGGTCTATTCTTAAAGACAGTACCCGTTCCATTCGACCCGTACCGTTTTACCCAAGAAGAGAGGCAGCACTATGCAACTCCGGATCTCTACCATTGCTTTCAGCCTGCTACTGCTATGCATCAGCACGTGGGCGATTGCTGAGAACAGCACCCGGACCAACGGCTACACCATCCACCACAACGCCATACCGACCGCTCTGCTAAGCCCGGATGTCGCCAGCAGTTACCGGATTGTGCGCAGCAAGTACCGTGGATTGTTGAACATCAGCGTCATCAAGGACGTGCCCAATACAACCGGCCAGCCGGTGACAGCCAAGGTGAGTGCCTATGCGTTGAATCTGATCGGCCGCCGACATGTGATTGACCTGCAGGAGATTCACGAAGGCGATGCCATTTATTACATCGGCGATTTTCCCATTGTCGACGGAGAGACCCTGACATTCTTCCTTGAGGTAACACCGGCCGGGAGCACAAACCCAATCTCTGCCACCTTGTCCCAGGACTTCTACATCGACTGAAATGGGCGACGTACTCCCCTTCAAAAAGATCCGCGCCAGCGAACGCCATAAAGGCAATACCCTCTGCCGCAACGGCCATCATAAATGGAAGCTGGATCAATCTCAGGTATTCGATGTCAAACAGGGTCGCCTGGTCAGCCGCTACCACTGTCGTCGCTGCGGTGCCACCCGCAATCAAGCGGAGTGACCACCTAAACAGTCACTTTCCCGGCAAACCCATACATCCCTCCAACCCGGCAAGAAACTTGGACAATCCCGGCGAGGTCTGAAACAATGCCTGCGCCATAAAAAGCTGTTGGAACTTAACTCTCTTATCCCCCACGATTCTCTTTATGCTGTTAGATATCGCTGCCATTATTACTGGTTTCACCCTGCTGGTCTGGGGGGCCGATCGTTTTGTCATCGGCGCTTCCGGCATTGCCAGCAATCTGGGATTGCCGCCGATGATCATCGGCCTGACCATCGTCGGCTTCGGCACGTCAGCCCCGGAGATCCTGGTTTCGGGCATGGCGGCCATGCAGGGTAACTCCGGACTGGCTATCGGTAACGCCCTCGGTTCCAACATTGCCAATATCGGATTGATATTGGGTGTTACCGCCTTAATCGCGCCTCTGAATGTGCAATCGCAGACGTTACGCCGGGAGTATCCCATCTTGTTGGCGGTCTGTATCGGCACGCTGTTGCTGATGCTGGATGGAACCCTCGGACGCATCGACGGCCTGATTCTGATCGCAGGACTGGTAGCCATGCTGATCGCCATGGTTAAGATCGGAAAGCGCAGCCTCGCCAGCGACCCGATAACGGCTGAAATTCTCGACGAATTGCCTGAGGCGATGAGTACTGGCAAAGCCATCTTCAATTTCTCCCTGGGCCTGGCCTTGCTGCTGTTCAGCTCCCGCATCCTGGTTTGGGGAGCCGTCAATATCGCCACCGCCTATGGCGTGAGCGACTTGGTGATAGGTCTGACTATCGTGGCACTCGGCACCAGCCTGCCGGAACTGGCAGCCAGCATCGCCAGTGCCTTGAAAAAAGAACACGACATCGCGATCGGCAATGTCATCGGCTCCAACATGTACAACCTGCTGGCGGTGTTGGCGGTGCCGGGATTGATCGCACCGGGCCCGTTCGACCCGCTGGTGCTGACCCGGGATATGCCGATGATGCTCGGCCTGACACTGGCGCTGTTTATTATCAGCTATGGTTTTGGCGGTGCCGGACGGATCAATCGATTTGAAGGAACCCTGTTGGTACTGGCTTTCGTCGCCTATCAAGGGGTACTCTTCATGCACTCTGAACCTGTCACGGCCGCTGAGCCAACGACAAATCCACAAACAATAGAGCGGCAACCCTCATGAAAAAGGACTGCAAACCCTCTGTCGAAGAGGCAGAAAAACTCCAAGCCCTGGGGCTAGCGGTAATTCGTAACGAAGCCGCCGCCATCCAGGCCCTGGCCGATCGAATCAATGGTGATTTTTCCCATGCTTGCGGCTTTATGTTGAATTGCGAGGGGCGCATTGTCGTGACCGGCATGGGTAAATCCGGCCATATCGGCAGTAAAATCGCTGCCACACTGGCCAGTACCGGTAGCCCGGCCTTTTTCGTGCATCCGGGAGAAGCCAGCCACGGCGACCTGGGGATGATCACCGGCAAGGACGTAGTACTCGCACTCTCCAACTCGGGAGAGACAGCCGAGCTGCTCACCATCCTGCCACTGATCAAACGACTGGGTGTTCCCTTGATCGCCATGACCGGCAACCCCCATTCCAACCTCGCCCAACAGTCCGATGTCCATCTAGACGTCAGCGTCAAACAGGAGGCGTGTCCGCTCAATCTGGCCCCCACCTCCAGCACCACCGCCACCCTGGCCATGGGGGATGCACTGGCCATCGCACTGCTGGAGGCTCGCGGCTTCACCGAGCAGGACTTTGCCCGCTCCCATCCCGGCGGTAGCCTGGGACGCCGACTCCTATTGCTGGTAAGCGACGTTATGGTCACGGGCGAACAGATACCCCAAGTATCGGACAAGGCCAACCTCAGGGACGCCCTACTGGAAATGACCAAAAAAGGACTGGGCATGACGGCGGTAACCGATGACCAGGGCCGTCTCAAGGGGATTTACACCGATGGCGATCTGCGACGCACCCTCGACCACCCGATCGACATACGCAACTGCCTGGTGGCCGACGTGATGACCCACGGCAGTACCACGGCCACCGCCGACATGTTGGCGGCAGAGGTGCTGAAGATCATGCAGGAGAAAAAAATCAATTCTCTGTTTATCGTCGATGACCAGCAGATACCGATTGGCGCCCTGAACATGCACTCCCTGCTGATGGCCGGTATTGTCTGACCCGGAGAGTCACGACAGCAACCCAATGAACGCCGTATGAAGGACAAGTAAGATGCAGGAGACATTAAACCGGGCGAAGCAGATTCGTTTAGTCATTTTTGATGTGGATGGGGTACTGACCGACAGCAGCCTCTATCTGGGAGATGATGGCCAAGAGTACAAGGCATTCAACTCCAAAGACGGCCTCGGCATGAAGCTACTGCAAAAAAGCGGCATCGAGATAGGTATTATTACTGGTCGCACTTCCAATGTAGTCGCCCTGCGCATGGAGAGTCTGGGCATCGAACACGTTTTCCAGGGCCAACGCCACAAAGTGCCCGCTTTTGAAGCGTTGCGGGACAAGCTGGGCCTGCGTAATGAACAGATCGCCTATGTGGGTGACGACGTGGTAGACCTGCCCGTCATGCGCCAGGTCGGGTTGGCCATCACGGTACAGGACGCCCATCAGCTGGCGAAAGCGCATGCCCACTGGCAGACCCAGGCGGCAGGCGGACACGGGGCTGCACGGGAAATTTGCGAAATGCTGATGGCAGCACAGGGCACCCTGGAGCAGGCGTATGAGAAGTATCTGCGCTGATACTATCCACGCACTGGCATCATTGAAGAGGCATCACGCTTGATGATCGAACAGCGAAATCTGGTGATTGGCGGCCTACTGCTGGCACTGGTGGGCGGCACGCTCTGGCTCGCCCGGCAAAGTTCACTGGACGAATCATCACACGCCGCCCAGGAACACCGTGCCGACTATTACCTGGAAGGTGTCGACTCCACTATGATGGATCTCTCCGGTCGCCCCGGGAAGCGCCTGGTTGCGGAACGGTTGACCCACTTCATGGATGATGACAGTACCGAGCTCCTCCAACCCAGACTGACACTTTACGATCTGGACCGCCCCCCCTGGCGCGTCGTATCGGAGACCGGCTGGCTATCCGGAGACGGAGAGGTGCTTCTTTTGCAGGGTGCGGTTAAAATTGACCGTTCTGCGGCTCCGGGAGTAAGGCCGTTGCATATCAGGACCCGTGATCTGCGCGTGCAACCGCGGGACAACTATGTGGAGACGGATGCCCAGGTCAATGCGCGCAGCAATGCAGACCGCATCGACGCCAAAGGCATGCAGATTTGGCTGCAGCAGCCGATCCGAATCAAACTACTAGCCAATGTACGAGGACGCTATGAAGTCAATCCCTAAGCCCCATCACACTGGCCGCCGGTGGTTCGCCCTTGCCCTGATGCTGATCCTGCCAGGACTGACCAGCGCCCTGCAGTCGGACAAGGATCAGCCTATCTATATCGAAGCGGATGGCGTAGACATCGACGACCGCAGCGGTATCAGCACCTATAAAGGTAATGTGGTACTGACACAGGGAAGTATTATCCTTAAGGCGGACAAAGTCACCGTTACCCAGCGTAAGGAGCAGAATGATCAGATTGAGGCCGTCGGAAACCCGGTCACCTTTCAACAAGACACCGAGGGCGACAAGGGAACGATCAAGGGTCGAGCAAAAAAGGCCGAATACTTCGCCAACAGTGAAATCATCAATATGACCGGCGATGCCGTGCTCACTCAGGGCAAGGACACCTTTAAAAGCGACCGGATCATTTACGACCGCGCACGGGCCGTGGTCAAGGCCGGCACCAGCGCCAAGGGTAAAGAGCGTGTCAAGGTAACCATCGGCGGTAAAAAGTAACTCACCGATGACTGTCTTAACTGCCGAAAATCTGGCGAAACATTATCGCCGCCGCGCCGTCGTGAACGGTGTTTCACTCAATCTCTCCAGCGGAGAGGTGGTCGGATTACTGGGCCCCAACGGCGCCGGTAAAACCACCTGCTTCTATATGATAGCCGGGCTGGTGCCGTCGGAAGGGGGAACCATCAAGATAGATGGACACGACATCACGGCCCTGCCTATGCATGCCCGGGCCCGCCTCGGGCTGGGTTATCTGGCCCAGGAACCGTCTATATTCCGAAAGCTAACCGTCTTCAACAACATCTTCGCCATACTCGAGACCCGCAAAGATCTGGATCGACCGGAAAAGATCGAGGCTTGTGAAGCCTTGCTGGTGGATTTTAATCTCACCCATCTGCGCAACAACCAGGCGATGAGCCTCTCCGGAGGTGAGCGGCGGCGCCTCGAGATCGCCCGCTCGCTCGCCATGGAGCCGCGCTTTATCCTGCTGGATGAACCCTTTGCCGGCATCGACCCCATCTCGGTCAAGGATATCCAGAACATCATCCGGGAGCTCTCTGCCCGCGGCATCGGTATACTGATAACCGACCACAACGTGCGGGAAACGCTGGGAATCTGCCAGCGCGCCTATATCATCAGCGAGGGGAAGGTGCTGGCCGAGGGCGAACCGGAGCAGATTTTGGCCAACGAGGAAGTCCGTTCGGTCTATTTGGGAAAAGAGTTCAGTTTATAACCAATCGACTTAGGTTTGATTCACAGCAACAAAGCATTTTCTCCTTGTGCGCCTGTTCGCTTTTTACGCTAGAATGAAGCTGTGAAAAACATACAAATTACGTACCAGATCTAGATAACCGCATGAAGCAAACGCTCCAGCTTCGACTTGGCCAGCATCTCACCATGACGCCGCAATTGCAGCAGGCCATACGGTTGCTGCAGCTTTCGACCCTGGATCTCAAGCAGGAGATCCAGGAAGCGCTGGATTCCAACCTGATGTTGGAGACCGAAGAGGACAACAGCGCGCGGGAAGACGCCCGCCGCAACGAACAGCAAAGCGTTATTGAGCGGCTCAATGGCGATGGCTTGAAAGGGGATAAAGCCACCAGCAACGACCTCAATAACGAAAAAGAGATCAACGGCGAGGCAAACTCCATGCCGGAAGATCTGCCGGTGGACAGCGGCTGGGATGATGTATACGACAGCGCGCTCCCTCCCTCTTCCGGGCTCGCCTCGCGGGGAGACTCGGGTGACAATGACTACCTCTCCCAGCGCCGCAGTGCACGCACCCTCTACGACTATCTCACCTGGCAGTTAAACCTGACGCCGTTCAGCGATCTGGATCGCGAGATTGCCGTCTCCATCATCGACGGCATCGATGAGGATGGCTACCTGCGAATGGAACTGGAGGAGATACTCGACAGCATGGCCGCTCAAGAGGTCGAGTTGGATGAGATTGAAGCGGTACTGCACCGAATTCAACAATTCGATCCACCAGGGGTGGGCGCACGCAATCTGCAGGAGTGCTTGCTGATCCAACTGCGTCAACTTCCGGAGCCCCATCCGGCCATGGCGCTCACCACCCGCCTGATCAGCGATCACTTTGAGCTTTTGGCCCAGCAGGATCATAACCAGATCAAGCGCAAGCTGAAGATCGATGATGACACGCTGAAATCGATCAACCAGTTGATCCGTTCGCTAATACCGCGCCCAGGCAGCCTGGTGGCCGAAACTGAACCCCAATACGTCATTCCAGATGTCTTCGTGACGCGCCGGGATGGCACATGGCACGTGGACCTGAATGCCGAAGCGGCGCCCAAACTCAGGGTCAATCCGGAATATGCGCGACTGATCCGCCGTGCCGACAACAGCGATGACAACAACTATCTGAAGAATCATCTTCAGGAAGCGCGCTGGTTTATCAAAAGCCTGATGAGCCGCAACGAAACACTGTTAAGGGTGGCGACCAAGATTGTCGAACTGCAGCGGGGGTTCTTCGAACACGGCGAAGAGGCGATGAAACCGTTGGTGCTAAGGGATATCGCCGAAGCCCTGGAACTGCACGAATCCACCATTTCACGGGTCACCACACAAAAATATATGCATACCCCCCGGGGTACGCTCGAGTTCAAATATTTTTTCTCCAGTCATGTCAGCACGGCTGGAGGCGGAGAGTGTTCCGCCACCGCGATACGCGCACTGATCAAAAAACTGGTCGCTGCCGAGAAGCCGAACAAGCCTCTCAGCGACAACAAATTGGCGAGCATACTCGCCGATCAGGGCATTCAGGTCGCACGGCGGACGGTAGCAAAATACCGCGAGTCTATGGCGATACCGCCATCAAACGAGCGCAAGCGCCTCGTCTAGAGGCCAGTAACCAAGGAGCAAATCATGCAAATCAGCATCACCGGTCACCATGTGGACATCACCGAAGCCATGCGCAATTATGTCGAGACAAAGTTCGAACGTTTGGAGCGACACTTTGACCATGTCACCAAAATCCATGTCATTCTGAGTGTCGAGAAGCTGCGCCAAAAGGCCGAAGCCACACTCCACGTGAATGGCGCCGATGTCTTTGCAGACTGTGTAGAAGAAGATATGTATGCCGCCATCGATGGTCTGGTGGACAAAGTCGACCGACAGGTCAAAAAACTCAAGGAGAAGAGTACCAATCACCGCAATGGTGTAGGCATGAAAGGAATCGATCCTGCCAACGCTGAAATCTAATCAACAGGCAAAACCATGTTTCCCGCAAATTTCATAAATGCCGAACGCATCAGCGTGGCGAATCCGGCTGCTAGTAAAAAGCGCATACTCGAAGAGATAGCAGGCCTGCTGGCAACGGCCTCGGAGGAGCTAAATCAGGGCACGGTGTTCGACAAACTGCTCGAGCGGGAACGATTAGGCAGCACCGGGCTGGGGCATGGCATCGCCCTGCCTCACGCCCGCGTAGCCGGCGTCACCGAAGCACGTGGCGCTTTCATTCAACTCCAGTCAGGCGCCGATTTTGACGCCATCGATCAAAAACCGGTGGATCTGGTTTTCGGCCTCCTGGTCCCCGAAGAGGCAACCGAAGAACATCTGCAGCTTTTGGCAAAACTGGCTACCCTGTTCAGTGACGAAACATTCTGTCAGCGCCTGCGTAAAAGCCAAGACAGGGAGGCACTGCTGCAGGCATTCATACAACAGGAGCCCATACCGAAAAGCGCCAACGGCTGATCTGTCACCCACCTTAGAAGGATCTCTGTTATCGCTGCAGGAAGACACGCCCTAACTACCCAAAGGTGTAAACAGAGGTAACGGAGACCCTATGAAGTTGGCCATCATCACCGGACTTTCAGGTTCTGGAAAAAGCGTCGCACTGCACACCCTGGAAGATGAGGGCTACTATTGCATCGACAACCTGCCCGTTTTCCTGCTCCCCGCATTGGCGGGCGAGCTGGTCAACAGACAGGACAAACGCTTTGAATTGGTCGCCATCAGTATTGACGCGCGCAATGCGCCGGCCGAGTTCGAGAGTATCGCCAACCTGCTGCAACCGCTGAAGACACAGAAAATCCGCTACGAGGTGATATTCCTGGAGGCGCAGGACGAAACGCTGATTAAACGCTTCAGCGAAACCCGCCGCCGACATCCGCTGACCGGTGGTGCCAGGCCGTTGGCGGAGGCGATCAGCTACGAGCGGAAGTTGATGGCACCGTTTCTCAATGTCGCCGATATCCGCATCGACACCAGCCAAACCAACCTGCATGAGCTGCGGCACATCATTCGCTCCCGTATCACTGAACGGCTGGATACAAAAATATCCCTCCTGTTTCAATCCTTCGGCTACAAACAGGGAGTCCCGCGAGACGCCGACTTTGTCTACGACGCCCGCTGTCTGCCTAATCCCCACTGGCAACCCGAACTGCGCCAACTAACGGGTAAGGATGATGCCGTGCAACGTTTCCTGGGAGAAAGCGGCGACGTGCAGCGATACAAAGAGGACCTGATTCGTTTTCTGGAGCAGTGGATCCCCTGCTTTGAAGCCGAAGGACGCAGTTACTTGACCATTGCTATCGGCTGCACCGGCGGACAGCACCGTTCCGTCTACCTGGTGGAACAACTGGCAACCCATTTCCGCACCTGTGGCAGACAGATTCAGACCCGTCATCGTGACCTGCCCCGGGAATCAGCCCCGGAGCGATAATCGGCCAGGAATATAAGGCGGCCGTAGACCCCACCGCATGGCTGAAAGCCGGCCCCTATTTCCATTCAAAATAATAAAAATATATTTCCCACCATGGGAGCGGACAAACTATCTGAACGACTACCCGGCCTGCTATTTTGTCACGGAAGCCGATTGTGAGATATTGTTTCCCCATGGTAGGGGCGAATTGAGCTTTTTATGGTCACGAAACAGATAACCATTATCAACCGGTTGGGACTGCATGCCCGGGCGGCAGCCAAGCTGATCACCGAAGCGGGGCAGTACAGCAGCACCATTCAACTGATCCGCGACGCCAGGCCGGCCAACGGAAAAAGTATCATGGAGGTGATGATGTTAGCCGCCAGTCAGGGAACCGAACTAACCCTCACCACAGAGGGAGAGGATGAAATCGAGGCCGCCGCCGCATTGGAGGCATTGATTAACGACCGGTTTGGAGAACCTGAATGACCTTTGCCGGAAACGGCATCGGCATCACCCGGGGCGTTGCCATCGGCGAAGCCCATATTCTGCAGCGTGGACTGTTGGATATCAGTCCGCGAACTATCGACAGTAAAAATATCCCCGGTGAAATCAAGCGCTTCCGATTGGCGATAAAGGGCGCCCGGGAACGGCTTCAGGGAATACGCGAAAAAATCCCCAGCACCACCCGCTCCGACATCATCGCTTTCATCGACACCCACCTGCTGATGATGAATGATGCCGCCTTGGTAGAAGTACCGATACAGCTGATACAGCAACACGCCTATGCGGCAGAATGGGCACTGCAGTTACAGCGCGATTCGCTGGTTCAAGTATTCGACACCATGGATGACCCCTACCTACGGACCCGCAAGGACGACGTGGAGCACGTGGTCAACCAGATCCAGATGAGTCTGCTGGATATCGACGGCGATACCGAAGCCGATCTCAACGGCAAAGTGATCCTGGCCCAGGACCTGACCCCCGCCGATACCATCGTGATGCGCCACCAGGGGATCGCCGCCTTCATTACGGAATTTGGCGGACCGATGTCCCATACCGCCATCCTGGCCCGTAGCCTGGGCATCCCAGCAGTTGTCGGGGTACACAACATCACCCGGTTGCTGCGCCAGGGTGAATGTGTGGTGGTGGATGGCGAACAGGGCGTGGTATTGGCAGACGCCGATCAGTCCACCCTTGCTCACTACCAGAGCCGCATCAACGTAGCCCAAGGCCGCGCCACCCAGTTACGCAGCCTGATCGGCAAGGCCGCCACCACCCGTGAAGGGGTTCGGGTGCACCTGATGGCCAATATTGAGCTGCCCGAGGATATCGAAGCCACCCGGGAACTGCAGGCCGATGCCGTCGGCCTCTACCGAACCGAATTTCTCTACATGAACCGACAGGGCATGCCAGATGAAGAGGAGCATTACCAAACCTATCGCCGGGTAGTGGAGGGACTTGACGGCATCCCGATTACCATCCGTACGCTGGACTTGGGGGCCGACAAACAGGTCGACGGCTGTACCGCCACCAGTTGCAATCCGGCACTCGGCCTACGTGCCATTCGCCTCTGCCTGAAAGAACCCAAGATGTTCCAGCCTCAGTTGCGGGCAATCCTGCGCGCCGCTGTCCACGGGCCGGTACGCATCATGATCCCGATGTTGTCCAACCTTCAGGAGGTACGGAAACTGAAGGCCCTGATCAGCGAAACCGAAGCGGATCTGCGCCATGAAGGCATTCCCTTCGCCAGCGAAATCCCGGTGGGGGGCATGATCGAGGTACCCGCCGCCGCGCTGTCCGCCGATGCCTTCACCCGCGAACTGGACTTCCTCTCCATCGGCACCAACGATCTGATCCAGTACACCCTGGCGATAGACCGTGTCGATGACGAGGTCAACTACCTCTACGATCCGCTGCACCCCGCCATCCTGCGTCTGATCCAGATGGTGATTACGGCTGGGGAGCGCGCCGGCATCCCGGTCAGCATGTGTGGTGAAATGGCCGGTGACCCGCGTTACATCCCACTTCTTATCGGGATGGGACTGCGTGAGTTCAGTATGCAGCCGGGCTCGCTGCTGATCGCCAAGGAGCGCCTGTTCGAGCTGGATGCGGCAAAGCTGACGCGACAAACCCGCAAACTGATGAAACGGCTGGGCGAGAGCGACTTTGAGCAACTACTGGACAAGATCTGTACCCGGCACTGAAGATCGCCATGGTGAACCGCACCCGATGGCATTCTCACCGTCCACGACCCGGCATTCTGCTATCACAGCATAAAAAAGCGCTGAATCACACTAATTCACACTTGATGTCTCCCGCTTGTCATCTGCAACTGCTAGAATCGGCCCGGTCCGAAGCACCCAGCCTTCACCCGGCGAGGAATCCCGTCAACCATGTCCGATCAGGCACCCGCACAAATTGGCAGCACCCGTCTGGACCGCCTGCATGCGGCCCTGGACAGTGGCACCCTGCAGCAAGCCAGGCGGATGCTCAATGCCCTCCATCCCGGTGAAATAGCACATCTGCTGGAATCGCTACCGCTGACCCAGCGCGATATCGTCTGGGGGCTGGTGAGCGAAGAGAATGACGGTGAAGTGCTGATCCTGGTGGCGGACGAAGTCCGGGCCGACCTGATCAGCAAGATGGACCGGGAAGAGCTGCTGGCCGCCACCGAAGGTCTCGACACCGACGACCTGGCCGACCTGATCCAAGAGCTTCCCCAAACCATTACCCTGGAGATCCTCGACTCCCTGGACCATCAGCGCCGCGAGCGCCTGGAGGCCGTCCTCCCTTACCCGGAGGATACCGCCGGCGGTCTGATGAATCCGGACACCATCACCGTGCGACCGGAAGTCACGCTGGACGTGGTGATGCGCTATCTGCGCCACTTGAGAGAGAAGATACCACCCCAAACCGATATCCTGATGGTGGTCAATCGGGATGGCAAATACCTGGGGGTACTGCCCCTGACTGTACTGGTCACCCACGACCTGGACGACACGGTAGCGGAAGTGATGTCGCTGGATGTACGCGCTATCCCCGCCAACTGGGACGACGGCAAAGTGGCCAACCGTTTCGAACAGCACGACCTGATCTCCGCCCCGGTGGTGGATGATGACGGAAGGCTGATCGGCCGCATCACCATCGACGACGTGGTAGACGTGATCCGTGAAGAGGGCGAACACCAGTTCATGGGTCAGGCCGGTCTATCGGAAGACGAGGATATGTTCGCCCCGGTATTGATCTCCACCCGGCGGCGGGCACTTTGGCTCGGCATCAACCTGATCACCGCCCTGCTCGCCTCTTGGGTGATTGGTCAATTCGAAGCCACTATCGAGAAGATAGTGGCCTTGGCGGTGTTGATGCCGATCGTCGCCAGCATGGGGGGCATTGCCGGCAGTCAGACACTGACCCTCACCATACGCGGTATCGCCCTGGGCCAGCTTTCGGGCAAAAATACCCGCTGGCTGGTCCTCAAGGAGCTGGCTGTCGGATCCCTGAACAGCATTATCTGGGCCGGCGTGATGGCGGTGATCGCCGGCTTCTGGTTCCACGATTTGAATATCGGCCTGTTGATCGCCACCGCCATGTGCATCAATCTGATCCTGGCTGCTCTCACCGGCACCGTACTGCCGATGGCGTTGGCCAAGGCGGGCATCGATCCGGCGCTGGCCGGCTCGGTACTGCTGACCACCGTGACCGATATCGTCGGTTTTCTCTCCTTCCTTGGACTGGCAACCCTGTTCCTGATCTGAACGGATTAACCTTCGATTGGGGCGATGCCCGACAGATCGACCGGCAGGATCGCGTCCGGCCCGCAAGTCCTCAAACAGATATCACAACCAGTGCAAGCTGCCGATTCGATGCGCACCCACGCCTTCATCACTTCGCGGCCACCCTTACGCACCTCGGTCTCGCGGCGGGTCACCAGAATTGCCGGGCCACCGCCTCGTTACCGGACATAAAGCGGCGACTAGCCAGGATGGGGTTGATCTCTTCGGCTAACGCATTCGCAAATTCAGTCCTCTATCGCGTTGGTTTTTCCGCCAACCGGGATAGGCAGGCTGGCGGCATATTCAACGGAAAAAACAGTTGCAAGATTACCACCAAAACCCTTCAATCATTTTGTAAATCACTTATACATTACCGAGTAATTTGCAATACAGCCCCCTTGATGTGGCAGACCTGAGAATACTGGCTCACCTGCAGAACCACGCCAAGGCCTCCAATCAGGAGTTGGCGGAAGTGGCGTTCCTCTCGCCGTCACAATGTCACCGGCGGGTGAAGCGCCTGGAAGCGTTGAATATCATCCGCGGCTATACCGCCCAGATTGATCCTCAGGCACTGGGGCTGGAGATCACCATCTTTGTCAACGTCTTCAACGTCTCCCTTGACACCCATGGATCCAACCCGGCACTGCGCTTCAGTGACGCGATCAAAACCGTCCCGGAAGTGATCGAGTGTTACTCCTTGACCGGCGAAACCGACTATCTGATCAAGGCAAGGCTACCCAACCTGAAAGCGATATCGGAGTTTCTGATGCATCGACTGATGTCGGTTCCCGGGGTGGGCAGTATCAAGACATCAGTGGTGGTGGAAGAGATCGAGTGTGCCGCAACGCTACCGACACAGGAATTTGACAAGGGTAGCGGATAACGTTGAATACCGACATGTGTCAACATCAGGGCTTCGCTAAGGCAGTCGCCCCTGGTTACCCGGATGGTAGTGGCACCGTCGGAAAAGGGCAGACACAGGGGCCTGCCCCTACACACCGAACCCTTACCGGACAATTTTCCCCTCAGACTTGCATCGACCCTGATGCATACCGAAGGCGGGATGGCGTGGGAGGTCCCGCTGGTGGATGCAATCTGTAGAGGCCCCCCGTGGTGTTCTCGATCCCACGCTCCGCGTGGGAATGCCTATCGCGCCATAACCGCGTGGACACAAAAGACATGCCCACCAGTCTAAGGGCTCGTTCGAAGAACCAGAGGGTGCGGAGAAAAGACACTTTTTCTCGCCAAGTACGCCAAGAGCGCAAAGGCTGCTTTTCTTGGCGTACTTGGCGAGAACAACACAACCGCGCTGGAAAAAATCGACTGTAGGGGCAACCCCCCGTGGTTGCCCGGAAGCGCCCCCCCGGAAAAGGACAGGCATAGCCCCTGTTCCCGTTGCCAATGCCGTCCAGGATCCCAGAGTAAACCAACCACCGTTAAATAAACGGTTGACGCCCATTTCAAATCGCGTCACCTTTAGCGCCTTTTTCAGTGACGGAATTCGCCCATGTTTAAGATCAACCAGTATTTCGACGGTAATGTCGCTTCCATCGCCTTTCAGACTGCTACCCTGCCGGCCACGGTTGGTGTCATGGCTGTCGGTGAGTACGAATTCGGCACCAGCCAGAAAGAGACCATCACGGTGGTTAGCGGTTCGCTGACGGTCAAGCTACCGGGGGCTTCCGACTGGCAGAATTTCCAGCAAGGAGGGCAGTTTATCGTCGCGGCAGGGGAGAAATTCCAACTCAAGGTAAGCGAAGAGACCGCCTACCTCTGTACCTACGAGTAGCCAGAAAGTGGGAATCCTGCGCGACAGGAAGACTAGCCGGTAAAGGCTTCGTCCGAAGCGAGGTACTCCAGCTCTTCCGGTCGGCTGGTGCGGCCCAGGATAGCGTTGCGATGGGGGAAACGGCCGAACCGACGCACAATCTCCCGATGATGGCGGGCGAAAGAGAGGTTATCCTTCAGGCCCGCCTTTTCGTAGAGCTCGACGGAGAGATCCTGGTCCGCTAGCGCCTCGCTATGCATGTAGGGCATGTAGAGAAAAGCACGCTGAACGTCGTTCAGCTGCCGGTCGAATTCACGTTTTAGCGCAAAACCGGCTACGGCCCGGGCCTGGGCTTCGGTCTGGAAGCTCTTGGACTCTCCGCGAAACATATTGAGTGGAAACTGGTCCAGCAGGATCACCAGCGCCAGACAACCCTCCGCACTGGTCATCCAATGATCCAACTGACCTTCTGCAGCCAACCCCCAGATGTGTGCAAACCGGTCTCCGATATCCTGATCCAACTCCGGGGTGGAGGCAAACCAATGGCTGTTAACCGGTTCGCTGAACCAGTAATCAAGGATCTCCTGCGGTTCGATAGCCATCGCTCCCCTCCCCTTGTCGATTTACTGGCGATGCCGGTAGAGATGCCAAGTCCCACCGCGAAAAGGCCGCGCTTCCTCGAACACGGCCCCCAGGCGTTTTGCCAAGGCAATGGAGGCGCTGTTCTCAGCCTGGATAAAACTGATCAATTTAATCGCCGGCAACACTTCACCAGCCATCTCCCGCACAGCCCGAGCCGCTTCCAGAGCAAAACCCTGACCCCAATACTGCCGAGCCAGGGCCCACTTGATCTCCGGTTCGGGCCAATCGACGGGATACCACAATCCAACCGGCCCCACTACCCGACCGGAGGCCCGCTCTACCACCGCATAAGGCCCATAACCGCGGATTTGCCAGTGACCGATCATACTCGCCAGGATACGCCAGGTACCCCCTTCGGTGAGCGGTTGGCCGACGGTGAACTGGGTGCATACCGGATCGGAGTAATAGGCGTGCAGATCCCGCCAATCCTCTTCCTCGAAAGTGCGTAGCACCAACCGCTCGGTTTCCAGCCGCTCAGGAATCTGCCAGCGCATAAGGTGACGAAGTGGTGACCTTAGTGGGTCTGGCAGTGATCGCCGTCATGGTGCACGTGACCATGTTCGATCTCATCGGCGCTGGCTTCGCGTACCTCGATAATCTCCAGGTCGAAATTGAGATCCTTACCGGCCATCGGATGATTGCCATCCACCGTCACTGTCGCCTCGTCCACCTCGACTACGGTCACCAGGAAAGGAACCCCTTCATCCATCTCGGTCTGGAACTGCATCCCCACTTCAATCTGCTCTACACCGGGGAAATTTTCCCTCGGCACACCTTCGATCAGGCTCTCATCCCGTTCGCCGTAAGCCTCCTCACAGGGAATGCTGACGGAGAGTTTGTCACCTTGCTGGTGACCGGTGAGTGCCTGTTCCAGGGCCGGAATCAGACTCTCGGTGCCGTGAATATAGGTCAGGTAACCATCGTTGGCTGAGCTGTCGATGATCTCGCCGCTCTGGTCACGGGTAACGTAGTCAAGGATAACGGCTTTAAAATCGCTGATCTGCATGAAATATCTCGATAAAAGTGAAGATGAGGGAACAAACCCATAACAACCATAAGGTTACTGTAGGTTGCATAAAATCTTTTTAAAGAATCACTAGTTGGCGCCGACAAAGAGTTTGTGAGCATAGTGACCGATCCAGCCTTTCGGCCCATGCCCATCAGTCAGACTGAATACAGCATAGCCCCATTATTCCACGCCGGAGATGTCGTCGCAAAACTACTAAAGGTGAAGTCTTGCCAGGGATCCAGAATCTGATCTGCCACATCAAGATACGCCGTCTTCTGTTGATGGTGCTGGGCCTGTTGTGCGGCGTTGCCATCTCGGCCATTGCCTGGAACAGTGTCGACGTAATCAAGCAACACAAGGCCGCTGGCCGGTTGGGATTGATCAATCAACTGGCGGACCGGTCCCTGAAACTGACCACCGAACTGGCGGTGGAACGCGGACTCACTTCGACACTACTGGTGATTCCAAACAAACTGGAGGCCGACCAACTTATCCGCCTGAACGACCAACGTAAGCGTACCGATCAACGTTACCGGGAATTTACGCGTATCCTGCTGCCACACTATAAAGCCGAGGGAACATCCGCCCTCGAACAAGCCTATCCCACGCTGCAGCAGATATATGAACAGATTGTGCAGCTGCGCAGCGAAGTGGACAGTGCCCTACTTGGTGACCAGAACCCGCAAATTTCACAGCGCTGGTTTGGGCTGCTGACCGGTAAAATCGATACCATCGCCAAACTGCAACGCGCCATCATGGCCCCCAATGCCGAGACGGACCATGTTCTCAATTACGGGCAGATGCTGCGTGACGCCTTCTTCACCATGGCCGAATATGCTGGGCGTGAAAGGGCTACCATCGGCCGGGCTGTTGCACTCGGGCGCCCGCTGTCCGTAGACGAGCAGCATCTGCTGGTACGCTATCGGGAGGCGGTGGATTTCGCTGAGAAAAAGAGTTTAGAAGTGCTCGAATTCTACCCGGAGACCCCGGCGATCAAAGCGGCCATGGCCCGCTACCAATCGATCTTCAGGGGCGATTATGAAAAGTTACGCGGGCAGGTGTTGGCGGCGAGCACCGGCGACCAACCCTACCCGATCACGGAACTGATGTGGTTTTCAGAAGCCTCCCGCTCCATCGATACCATCACGGCCCTTTCCGAAGCCGCCAGCCTGCATAACCATGCCAATATCGATGCCATACAGCAACGGGCGAACGAGACTGTGGTTTACATGATGGCCACGATCCTGCTGGTGTTTGTGCTGTTTGTCGCCACTTATATCATCACTTACCGACGCATCCTGTTCCCCCTGCAACTGCTGGAGAACGCCGCCAACACCATTGAGTCCGGTGATCTCGAACAGAAACTGGCGTTGAATGCGCAAGACGAATTCGGCCACTTGGGACAAAGCTTCGAATCCATGCGCCTGAGTCTGTTGGCGGACCGGGAAAAGCGTGAACTGGTGGAACAGGAACTGCGCAAGTTGCACCAAGCGGTAGAGCAGAGTGTTAGCTCGCTGGTGATTACTGACGCGGAAGGCATCACCGAGTATGTCAATCGCCGATTCGAACTCACCACCGGTTTCCACCAGGAAGAGGTGATCGGCCGGAAATATAACAAAACCAGCTCCGGCCAGACGCCGCCGGCAGTCTATGAAGAGATGTGGCGCACCATCAAATCCGGCGACATTTGGGAAGGTGAACTGCTCAACCGCAAGAAGAGCGGTGAACTGTTCTGGGAATTGGTCAGCATCTCTCCAGTACGGGATAAACAGGGGGTCATCAGCCATTATATCGGTATGCATCATGACATCACCCAGCGCAAAGAGATGGAAGAACGGCTTAACTATCTGGCCTATCACGATGAACTCACCGGCCTGCCCAACCGCAGCCTGTTGGCCGACCGTTTCCGCCAATTGGTCAACCAGTCGCAACGCCATAAGACCAAGATCGCCCTGTTAATGCTGGATCTGAACCGCTTCAAACTGATCAATGACAGCCTGGGTCACGAAACCGGCGATCAAATCCTGGTGGAAGTGGGGAACCGACTGACCAAACTGGCACGCACCAGCGATACCGTCTCCCGCTATGGCGGTGATGAGTTCGTAATCCTGTTAACAGAAGTGGAATCAGCCAGCGCGGTAACTGAATTTGCCCGCCGTATCACCCATAAAATCACCAAGCCGATCGAGGTGGGTGAACGCCTGCTGCACGTCAGTTGCTCCATCGGCGTCGCCCTCTGGCCACAGGATGGCAAACGACTCGACAATCTGTTGAGTAATGCCGATGCGGCCATGTACCAGGCAAAAAATCGCAACGGTGAAAAACTACAGTTCTTTACCGAAGAACTGAACCATCAGGTGCAACAGCGAATGGAGATGGAGAACGACCTCCGCCATGCGCTGCAGCAAAATGAGCTGGAACTCTACTATCAACCCCAATTTAACCAGGAGACCAGTCAAATCACCGGTATGGAGGCTCTGTTACGCTGGCACCATCCACGCCGCGGGCTGATCAGCCCCGACCGCTTCATCCCGTTGGCCGAAGAGACCGGACTCATCCTGCCTATTGGGGAATGGGTACTGGAGACAGCCTGCCGGCAACTGAAGCAATTCCAACGCGCCGGCTATCCGGGGTTGATTGTCGCGGTCAACGTCTCGGTGAGGCAGTTGGAGGGCCAAGACATGGCCGAAGTACTGCAACAGGTTATCGATAAAACCGCCATCAACCCCGCTTCGCTGGAAATTGAAATCACCGAAAGCACGATGATGGAAGATCCCGAGCGGATGATCGAGGCGCTCGGCACGCTCAAGAAGCTGGGAATACGCCTGGCCCTGGACGACTTCGGCACCGGACACTCATCGCTGGCCTACCTGCAACGCTTCCCGTTCGACAAGATCAAGATCGACCGCGCCTTTGTCCGTAACATCACCCAGTCGGAAGATGATGCCGCTATCGCCATGACCATCGGAGCCATGGCCAAGAGCCTGAAGCTGGAAGTGATCGCGGAAGGGGTGGAAACCGAAGCACAGATGGCATTTCTCAAACATTGCGGCTGCAAAAACATCCAGGGTTATCTGATCAGTAAACCGGTGCCCGCTATGGAGTTTGGCCATCTCCTGGGCCAGTACAAAATCTCACCCTATGCGCCCACCCTCCTCCCCGATCCGCTAAAAAAATAACCACCATCTGCAGTGCAGATCTGTTTTGATCACACGGATTAACCGACGTCATCAACCGGCAATGAAAAAAAGGCATACTGATTCGGGCTGGCAAACAAGCCCCGAATATCACTGCAAACTCTGGGCTTGATAATAACCAAGTAAAATAGTATGGTATTAACCCAACAGAACGCAGATAGAGGAGGCCTTGAAATGGAACACAGAACAATCACGTGCCAGGAGCGAGAGCGCATCGCCGAATTTATTGCCCTCTCCGCCGACTATATCGGTGTGGAGCCGCCTTCTGAGCACACCTTCGCCCGCTGGACTGCCGGCTGCGTCTGCCAGCACGAAAGCCTGCAAGACTCGACCTCCCGTTAAACGGTGGGACGGCGAACAGCTAAAACAATAGGGGGCACCATGAATGTAGACTGCTTGATCAGGGCCTTTCGTGAAGCCGGTCGGCCCATTGTTTTTCTCACCCTGCTCTGCTTGGGCTTGGGACTACTGTTTACCTTGATTGGATCGGAAGTGGGTATCGCACTGATCGTCGCCGGCCTCGGCGCACTGGGTCTGTTCATCCTGCTGGGTTCCAGCATGGGGTGCCGACACAATACCGGTTAACCCCGACCGGGGCCGCGCAGGAGATGGGACGGAGGCACCTTGATCTCACGCCCTAATCTCCTGTACCTTGCTGCCCCAATGGCTGCATTAATCCACATCGAAAATCTTTCCCGTCACTATGGCGACTACTGCGCCGTGGCGGGGGTCAGTTTCGATTTGCAGCCGGGGGAAATATTGGGCTTTCTCGGCCCCAACGGGGCCGGTAAATCCACCACCATGCAGATTATCAGTGGCGTGCTGGCCGCCAGCAGCGGTCGCGTACAACTCGACGGCTACGACCTGCATGCGGAGCCGATCAAGGCGAAACGTCGTCTCGGTTATCTGCCGGAAGTCCCCCCCCTCTACCCGGATATGCAGGTGGACGAATACCTGAGCTACTGCGCCCGGCTGCACCGGATCACGCGGAGTGAGGTAGCACAGGCGGTGGCGCGCGCCAAAGAGCGCTGTGGGCTCAGCGCAATGGGGGCTCGCGTGATCGGTAATCTCTCCAAGGGTTACCAGCAGCGGGTAGGCATCGCCCAGGCAATCATCCACAACCCGCGCATCATCATCCTGGATGAACCGACCAGCGGTCTGGACCCAAACCAGGTGCAGGAAATTCGCCGCCTGATCCAGGGCCTGGCTGAAGAGAGCGGTATCCTGCTCTCCACCCACATCCTGCCGGAGGTGCAATCCCTCTGCGACCGGGTACTGATCCTGCACCAGGGCAGGCTGGTCTATGCCGGCCCGGTCAGCCAACAACAGCAGGACCGGGTACTGGTAAGCCTGGCGACGGACAACAGCGACACCCGCCTCCTGGAAACACTACCGGGGGTACGGCAAGTTGAGCCACTCGGCCCACAGCAATACCGCCTGACCCTGGATGGTCACCACTCCCCGGCTGACATTGCCGAGGCCATCGTGAAACAAGGGGGAAGGCTGGCCGAACTGCGCAGCGACCAGGATGACCTGGAGCGGATATTCAGCCAGGTGACCCTTGGGGAGCAGATCCAGTGATCCGCGCCATAGCCGGTCGGGAATTGCGGGGCCTGTTCCTCTCCCCCCTCGCCTGGAGCCTGTTGGCGGTGGCATTGATCATTCATGCCTGGCTGTTTCTGGTGCAGATCGAAAACTTCATGCAAATTCAACCCAAGCTGTTGGCCGGCTCCTCCGAACTGGGGGTGACAGACCTGATCGTTGCCCCGCTGTTCGACTCCAGCGCCATGATCCTGCTGTTGCTGACACCGTTGCTGACCATGCGCCTGTTGAGCGAAGAGTACCGCAGCGGCACGATCCGGCTGCTACTCTCCTCACCGGTCACCACCTCACAGGTGGTGCTGGGCAAGTATCTGGCGGCGCTGGCCGTGTATGCGTTGTTGCTTCTGTTGATTGCGCTGATGCCGTTATCGCTGCTAATGGGCGGCTCACTGGATTTGGGACGACTGGCGGCGGCCTGCCTGGGACTGGCACTGCTCCTAGCCGGCTACTGCGCCATCGGGCTGTTCCTCTCCAGCCTGACGGAACAGCCGGCGGTGGCGGCGGTCGGCAGCTATGGGCTGCTACTGTTGCTCTGGGTGGTCAGCCTGTCCGGTTCCGTCGATCGCAGCGGTCTGTTTCAGTGGCTCTCGCTGACCGGGCACTATCGGCCTTTTCTCAACGGCGTGGTGCGCAGTGGCGACCTGATCTACTTCCTGCTTTTGATCCTCGCCGCCCTGCTGATGACCATCCACCGCCTGGAGGGACGCCGCGGTGGGGGCTGATGTGACACCAAAGCCGACCCGCAAGCCATTCAGACAGCGTCTGGAAGGACTGCTCTTTTACCTGCTGCTGCTTATAGCCGTCGGCCTGTGTGGCTGGCTCAGCCAGCGTTACCAAACCGTATTCGACTGGAGCGACCGCGCACGCAACAGCCTCAGCGAAGCCAGCCAACAACTGTTGACCCGGCTGGAGGCCCCCCTGCAGATCCGCTCGTTTGCACCGAACAACCCGTCGCTACGCCAACGTATCGCGGCAGTGATCGAACCCTATCAGCGGCTGCGCCCGGACATCACCCTCGAATTCATCGATCCGTCTCAGCAACCCGAACTGACCCGCGAGGCGGGCATCCGGCGTGCTGGCGAACTGCAGATCCGTTATCAGGGACGTGACGAAAACCTCTCCATCCTGAATGAGCAGCAGATCAGCAACAGTATCCAGCGGCTCATCCAGCAGGGACAGCGCTGGATCGCTGCCCTCGACGGACATGGCGAACGCCGTCTGGACGGCAAGGCCAATCACGATCTGGGGGATTTTGGCGCCCAGCTGCAACGCAAGGGTTATCGGATTCAATCCCTGCCACTGAGCGAACAGCAGGCCATCCCGAGAAATACCTCGCTTCTGCTACTAGCCGGACCGCGAGTCGATTATCTTCCGGGTGAACTCACCGCCATTCGCCACTACCTGGAACAGGGCGGCAACCTGTTGTGGCTCACCGACCCCGGCCCGCAATACGCCATACCGACACTGCTGCAGGATCTCGGACTGACCATCCTGCCGGGCACGGTGGTGGACGCCAACGCCGCTGGGCTGGGCCTGGACAACCCCGCCATCGCCCTGGTGACCCGCTTCCCGGATCACCCGGCCACCCAACAGTTCAAGCTGGTCACCCTCTACCCCTTCGCCGCCGCCCTGAAAGCCGACCCAACCGCCGACTGGCAAGCCACACCGCTGTTGCAGACACAAGCCGGCAGCTGGAATGAGACCAGCCCCTTAACCGGCGAATTGCAACGTGACGCCGCGCAGGGTGAAGAGTCCGGCCCCCTCACTCTGGGCTACGCCTTCAGCCGCCATCTGGATAGCAAGACGCAGCGCGTGATCGTGGTGGGTGACGGTGATTTCCTCTCCAACAGCTACCTGGGTAACGGCGGTAACCTCGACCTGGGCCTGAACCTGGTCCGTTGGCTCAGCAGCGACGATAATCTGTTGAACATACCGGCCCGCACCGCAACCGACACCCGGCTCGACCTGAGTCGCACCGCCGGAGCCGTGATCGGTTTCGGTTTTCTGTTGATACTTCCGCTGCTGCTGATTGCCACCGGCCTGCTCATCCGCTGGCGCCGTCACAGGGCTTAGGAAATCCGCCCATGCGCAAACAAAGCTGGATCAATCTTTTTCTGTTGCTGTTGGTGCTGCTATTGGGTCTGTGGGTCTGGCTGACACCGGAAGAAGCATCAAACACCGTACGCACACCCCTTACCCAACTCGATCCGGCAGCGGTAAACAGCATCGAGATCAGCAACCATAACGGTCCGCGCTTTGTCATGCAGCGACAAGGCGCGGACTGGCGCATGACCGAGCCCTACCCGGTGCGCGCCAACGGACCACGCATCGATATCCTGCTGGATCTGCTCTCCACCCCGCAGATCGAAGCCTTCCCGCTGCCGGCCGACCGGCTGGCCGAGTTCGGCCTGGACCGCCCGCTGGCCGAACTCACCTTCAACCAGACCCGGATCATCTTCGGCGGTACCCACCCCTACAACTATCGCCGCTATCTGCGTATCGGCGACCAGCTCTATCTGACCAACGATATCTTCCCGCATCACGCCCTGGCCCGGGCCGAGGAGTTCGTCAGCCACGCCCTGTTTGCCGAAGTCGAAACCATCGAAGCAATCCAGACCCCGACCTGGCGCCTTACCCGACAGCCGGATGGCTGGGCCATGCAACCGGAAGCTCCCGGCGTCGACGTCGCGCAACTGGCGGAAAAAGTGGCCGACTGGCAACACACCTGGGTTGCCAAGGTGATGCAGGCGCCCGCCACGCCGAGCGACCAAAACGTGACGATCCACCTGGCGAACCGGGCTGAACCGCTGGTACTGGAGGTGGTCAACAACAAGAAGCAGATCCTGCTGGTCAACCGGCCATTGGGGCTGGCCTACCAGCTCAACAACGACAGCCTGTTGCAACCACCGGCAAACCGCGACTGAGATGCCAGAACTACCCGAGGTCGAAACCACCCGCCGCGGCATCGCCCCGCATATCGAGGGACAGCGTATCAGCGGTGTGCAGATACGCCAGCCCCAGTTGCGCTGGCCCATCGCCCCCAACCTGGCCGAGCTGGTCACCGGTCGAACCATCCGTGCGGTGGAGCGGCGCGCCAAGTATCTGCTGCTCCGTCTCAGCAACGGCACCCTGATACTCCATCTCGGCATGTCGGGCAGTCTGCGCATCCTGCCGCGCGATACCGCCCCGGGAAAGCATGACCATTTCGACCTGTTGTTCAAATCGTGCTGCCTGCGCCTGCGCGACCCGCGTCGTTTCGGCGCCGTACTCTGGACCGACCAGCCGCTGGCGGAACATCCGTTGCTGGCCCATCTCGGCCCGGAACCCCTGTCGGACAAATTCGACGGTGACTATCTGCACCGGCAGGCCGGGACACGCCGGGTCGCGGTCAAGAACCTGATCATGGACGGGCGGGTAGTGGTAGGCGTGGGAAATATCTACGCCAACGAAGCGCTGTTTCGGGCCGGCATCCTGCCGACCCGGGCTGCCAACCGGATCTCCGCCGATCGTTACGCAAGACTCAGCGAAGAGATCAAAGCGGTACTGGCCGCCGCCATCCGCCAAGGCGGCACCACCCTGCGGGATTTCCAGCAGGAAGACGGCAAGCCGGGCTATTTCGCCCAGGAGCTGCTGGTCTACGGTCGAACAGGCGAACCCTGTTCGCAATGCGGAGCCCCCCTCAAACAGCAGCGCATCGGGCAACGCTCCAGCTTCTTCTGCGGCCACTGCCAGCGGTAATCCACGCTATTGAATTTAATTTGTTTGGGCTCCCTCGTGGTTGTTCTCGTTCCCACGCTCCGCGTGGGAATGCCTACCGCGCGATAACCCCGTGGCTACCCGGCAGGTAGTGACACACTCTAAAAAGGGCAGACACAGGGGTCTGCCCCTACGCATCGAACTGGAAAGGCTGTCCTCGTTCCCACGCTCCGCGTGGGAACGCCTACCGCGCGATAACCCCGTGGTTGCCCGGTGGGTGGTGGCACATTCGATAAAGGGCAGACACGGGGGTCTGCCCCTACACATCGTGCAGGAAGGGTCTATGTTCTCGTTCCCATGCTCCGCGTGGGAATGCCTACCGCGCGATAACCCCGTGGTTGCCCGGTGGGTGGTAGCACATTCGATAAAGGGCAGCCACAGGGGCCTGCCCCTACGCATCGAACTGGAAAGGATGTTCTCGTTCCCACGCTCCGCGTGGGAACGCCTACCGCGCGGTAACCCCGTGGTTGCCCGGCAGGTGGTGGCACATTCGATAAAGGGCAGCCACAGGGGTCTGCCCCTACGCATCGAACTGGAAAGGATGTTCTCGTTCCCACGCTCCGCGTGGGACTGCCTACCGCGCGATAACCCCGTGGTTGCCCGGCAGGTGGTGGCACATTCGATAAAGGGCAGACACAGAGGTCTGCCCCTACATATCGCGTCGGAAAGGTCTATTTGCCGATGGGTATACCGATGCCGCCCATCTGGCCCATCTGTTGCTGTTTACGTACATTCCTGGCCGCCTTGTCACCGACAAAGGCGGTAAACTCCTCGACGTTCTCGTAACCCATCTCCATGGCGAATTTGGTCACCGCGAAGATCACGTCACGGGTCTTGGCGATCTCTTCGTGGCTACGACCGCAACCGGAGCAGTGGGTCCCTTCCTGACTGCAGAAATCGCCACCTTTACAAGGACTGAATTGCATACAAACTCTCCTGACTCTATTACTGTTACTACCATTGAGCGGTCATCAGGCGTACCGTCCCGATCACCTCTTTCGCGCCCGCATTGTGGCTGTCATAAATCTTGAAAAAAATGCCGCCCTCCGGCAGCTCGCCACCAAACTGGCCGGTGGCGGTATAGCGCCAGTCATCCTGATTGGCCAATACGCTGTCGAACTTCAGCTTATCGAACAGCGTACCCTCTTTGTCCAGTATATCCACCTCAAAGCGGTGCTCGCCCTTATCCATCAGCAGATTAAGTACGATGAAGGCGCTGACGCCCGGATCGCCCGCCTTCAACTGATTGAAGACTTGATCCGGCTGTACGCTGTCCGCTTCGGTGGTGATTTGGTTGGCGAAATAGAGATTGGTGACATAGGCCGCCTGGCGGTATTTGCCGGCGCCGGCAAAACCGGGCAGCAACAGGCCAAGCAAACAGATAACGGCAAGATTTCTCAACATCGATCCTTTTCGGCAACCCAGGATGGCAGGCCTATTGAAACCAGATAGGCCGATTTTATCAAGCAGAGGATGATTCCCGCCCAAGGCGGAAAAAGAGCTGTCGGTCTATTTGACCAATGTCTCGCCGATCCCGCGCGGGTCGCTGGCACCGCTCAGCCGGCCATCTTCCCGGTTCCAGAACAGCGCCTGCATGTTTCCATAGGTGGAATCCAGCGGTTTGAGCTGATGCCCCATCGCTTGCAACTGCTGCTGTTCATCCACACTCAGCGCACCGGGCTCAAACTGGATCAGGTCCGGCAGGTATTGATGGTGATAGCGGGGGCGGGTGACCCACGCCTGCGGACCTTCACCGGCATCCAGGGAGAGAATGCCGTGCAACAGCATGCTAATAATGCGGCTGCCCCCCGGCGTACCCAGCACCGCCACACCCTGCTCGGTCTCGACAAAGGTGGGTGTCATGCTGGAGAGCATACGCTTGCCCGGCGCGATGGCGTTGGCCTCACCCCCCACCAGACCATAGACGTTGGGCACGCCGGGCCGGGCGGAGAAGTCATCCATCTCATCATTCAACAGCACACCGGTGCCGGGTGCCACAAAGCAGGAGCCAAAGGGGTAGTTGACGCTCAGCGTGGCGGAGACCCGATTCCCCTCGGCATCGATAATCGAATAGTGGGTGGTATCGTGCCCCTCGGTCAGTGCGCCGGGCGGACGGTGATGACTGGGTGTCGCGGCATCCAGCTGAATATCCCGCGCCAGACCCGCCGCGTAGTCGGGATCGATCAGACGCGCCACCGGCATCGAGACAAAATCGGGATCGCCCAGATAGTCGGCCCGATCGCGATAGGCTCGACGCATTGCCTCCACAATCAAGTGTTTGCGAATAACCGGGGAGTAGGACGACAGATCAAACTGGCTCAACTGATTGAGCATACTGACCAGCACGATACCGCCGGATGAGGGAGGGGCCGCGCTGGTGATCTTCATCCCGCGGTACTCACCCCGGATCGGCTCCCTCTCCACCACTTGGTATTCGGCCAGATCCTTGAGTTGCCAGATACCACCGGCCGCTTTGACGCCCTCGACCAGCCGCTGCGCCACCGGTCCGCGATAAAAACCGTCGTGACCCTGTTCGGCGATCCGGCTCAGGGTATCCGCCAGTTGCGGTTGCCGAATGATCGCACCCAGCGGCGGCACCTGATTGTCGACCAAAAACTGGGCACTACTCGACGGCCACTGGAGAAGCTGTTGCAGACGCCAGTCAGCCAGGCGCCGGTAATGTTCATCTACCGGGAACCCCTCCCGGGCGATGCGGATCGCCGGGGCCAGGGTCTGGGCCAGGGGCAGACGGCCGTAGCGCGCGGCCAGATGGACCAGCGCCGCCGGTTGGCCGGGGATTCCGGCGGAGAGCGGTCCGTTTACCGACAGGCCGGGAACCACTTCGCCCTGGTCATTCAGATAGAGATCCCGATGGGCCGCCAGCGGCGCCCGCTCCCGGCCATCCAGCATCACGTCAAAGCCGTCGCTGGCCCGGTGCAGCAGCCAGAAACCGCCGCCCCCCATACCGGAGCTGTAGGGCTCCACCACCGCCAGCACCGCCGCTACCGTTACGGCGGCGTCAAAGGCGTTGCCCCCATCGGCCAGCACGGCGATCCCCGCCTCGGTCGCCATTGGATGGGCCGAAGCGACCGCCCCCTGCCCCTGTGCCGCCGGCAAGCCCGGCAACAGCAACAGAAGCAGCAGTAACCAGAGGGGGGCGCGTAGCTGCAGTTTGGCCAGCATGGGCGGTTATCCGTTGGTGATCCGGTTGTATTTCTCCATCAGTTCCTCTTCGGTCTCCTCATGATCCGGATCCTTGGGAATACAATCCACCGGACAGACCTCGACACACTGGGGCTCATCGTAATGGCCGACGCACTCGGTACAGAGATTGGGGTCGATCACGTAGATCTCATCCCCCTGACTGATGGCCCCATTGGGGCACTCGGGCTCGCACACATCGCAGTTGATACACTCATCGGTAATAATTAGGGCCATACAAATACTCCAGCTAAATTTGGCATCGTGACTCAATTATATCCTGTATCCCGGACAGCCGGATAAAAGTGTTAGCTGTTTAACCAGACGATACGGTTATATGTCCGGCACGGACCGACACATCCACTGTAGACGTTATTCGGGCATTTAACCGTCTCCCGCCTACAGGGAGTGAGCAAATGCGTCGTTTACCTGTCCAACCGGTATGACCGGCGTCATCCGGATCTATGGCATAATGCCGCCAACACTGGCGGCGAAGACCGCCCATTTACCTCACCGGTAAAGAGCAACCCGTAAGGATTCCGAACATCATGACCGTCGAATCAACATCCGTCACCGCCGACTTGATACTGAGCGACGCCGGCCTCGACTCCACCCTGGCCGTTACCGCACTGGACGAGTATGGCGAGCCGCGCGAAGGCCATGTGGCGGCGGAGCGCGCCCTGACCCTCTATCTCAACAAGCGCGAACTGGTCACCCTGATGACCCTCGGCTCGCAACCGGAAATGCTGGTGCTGGGCTGGCTGCGCAACCAGCGGCTGGTGCAGCAAGTCGAACAGGTGGCGGTCATCCAGGTGGACTGGGAGACCGGCGCCGCCGCCATCCAGACCCGAGAAGAGATCCCCGACCTCGACAGCCGGCTCAGCCGCAAAACCGTCACCACCGGTTGCGGCCAGGGGACGGTATTCGGCGACATGATGGAGGACCTGGAGAAGATCAGCCTGCCGCAGATTGAACTGCGTCAATCGCTCATCTACGGCTTACTCAAGGCGCTGGACCAACACAACCAGATCTACCGCCGCGCCGGCGCCGTACACGGTTGCGCGCTGTGCCGGGGCACCGACATCCTGCACTTCGTCGAAGAGGTGGGGCGCCACAACGCGGTTGACACCATCGCCGGTCACATGTGGATGGAGCAGGCCGACGGCCACGACAAGATCTTCTACACCACCGGACGACTCACCTCGGAAATGGTGATCAAGGTGGCGCAGATGGGCATCCCCATTCTGCTCTCCCGCTCCGGCGTCACCCAGATGGGCCTGGAACTGGCGCAAAAACTGGGCGTCACCCTGGTGGCCCGAGCCAAGGGCGAGCATTTCCTGATCTACCACGGCCAGGAGCAGTTCGTTTACGATCAACCTCCGAAGCGAAAACCCGGGAGCGCAAAGGCATGAGCGAATCCAAAATCACCGCCGTCATCCTGGCCGGCGGCATGGCACGGCGCATGGGCGGACAAGACAAAGGTTTGATCGACCTGGATGGCCGGCCGCTGATCGCCCACGTATTGGAGCGCATCCAACCCCAGGTGGCGCAGGTGGTGATCAACGCCAACCGCAACCTGGAACAGTACGCCGCCTTCGGCCACCCGGTGATCAGCGACACCCTGAGCGATTTCCAGGGCCCGTTGGCCGGTTTCCTCGCCGTCATGCAACAGATCGACAGCGACTTCATCGTCACCCTGCCCTGCGACGGCCCCTGCCTGCCGGACAACCTGGTAGAGCGTCT